>CAZFBT010000001.1:0-22516 GCA_964517185.1 uncultured Candidatus Saccharibacteria bacterium
GCTGGCGCTTTCCAAAGCCACCGGTCCTGAGACCGGTGGTCGGTTACACTCTCATTCTATTCAAAGTCACGGTTTTCCCTATTCCCTATTTCTTTCTAGCTCTTAGCCATTAGCTTGTAACTTTTTGAGATTATCTTCTCTCTATTTCTCACAACACTCATTTTCTGAATGGTCTTCGAGATATAACACTTAATTCGCGGCCGCGAATTAAGTGTTATATCATTTTTGTTGGATTCTATTCTCTACTCTCTTTCCCCTATTCTCTATTCCATATTCTCTATCGTTGCTGCATCTTTGATATCAAAATCACCTACCTTCGTCCGACGAAGGCTTTTGAGCGATGCCGGGTACCCGAGCCGGCGACCAAGCTCTTCGCCGAGGGAGCGGATGTACGTGCCGCTCCCGACCGCAAAGCGTATCTTTGCGACGCATCGCTTGTCGCCGCACGCAAGATCGAGTAGTTCTGCGTCTCTGACTTCCATGTCTCGCATGGGAACAGTTGTGAGTTCCTCACCATGGCGCTCTGCCTTTCGAGCGAGTTTGTAGAATGGCACGCCGCCTCTCTTCATTGCCGAATATGCGGAGACAGGAAGTCGAAGGGTACCGCTCATGCCACGAAGCGCTTCTTGCACAAGCTCTGCGTCGAGATTCTCTACATCGCACATTTCAATGACCGTTCCGTCCCTGTCACCGGTCGTCGTTCTCACGCCAATGATAATTTCGGCAATGTATTCCTTATCGAGCCCGATGAGGTCTTTGAGCCGCTTCGTCCCCTCTCCCACGCCGATGAGTATGAGGCCGGAAGCCACCGGGTCCAAGGTTCCCGCATGGCCCATCTTCCGCACTCCAAGCTTCCGACGCAGGATGCGAATGACATCGAAGGATGTAATGCCTTCGGGTTTATCGATGAGGAGAAGATCTTCCATACGGAGACTCTACTGTCGAGTGGGTATCTTTTGAAGCGCGAGCCGAAGTGTACGGTACTCAGGAAGCGCGCGGGCGACGTGTGCCCAGAATGCCGGTGAGTGGTTAAATTCAAAGAGGTGGCAGAGCTCGTGCACAATGACGTAGTCGAGGAGCTCTACGGGAAGAAAGAGGAGCTTGTAGTTGAAGTTGAGATTCTTTTTCTCCGAGCAGCTACCCCACCGAGAGCGTGTGTTACGGATGGCGACGCGGCCATACGATGCGCCGTAGAATGCGCTCCAGTGTTCGAGCCGGCCCAGGATGAGACAACGAGCGGCGTGTTTGTGGTTTTGGTAATGGGCGACCGCGGCGCGCGAAGCGCGCCGCGGTCGCCGTCGTCTCCTCACCCTGCCTCGAAAGAAGTACCACATCACTTGAACGTATAGAAAATGCGGCCAAGGCGTATGACATCGTAATCGTACCGCTCACCGAGCGCTTCGTAGACCGGCTTCAGCTTTTCCGTGCCCTCGCGCCTGAACGCTTCCTCAAGTTCGCCGTAGACATCGTTCCACGAGACGGTGCTCGGTATAAGCGCATCGAGGTGCTCGCGCTCAAGTTCACCGTCCTCGGCAAGTTTCTCGATGTGCGACCAGATGGTCGAGAGCGCCATCTTCCGTTCCTGTGCGATATGTCGCGCATCGAGGCGCTTCAAGAGCAGCTCCTTCGTTGCTGCGTATGTACTCTCACGCTTGACGTGCACTCCCTTGGCATTGCTTTTCGATACCACGCCTTCGTGCCACTTCCCACCCAGAGCGCCAACGAACTGCTTCTGCATTGAGGCGATCTCCTCCGCACCCATCTCGGTGAATGCGAACGAGGCGTCTTCCGACTCGCTCCGGAAGAGTTCATCGCGGAGGACGACACGTGGGTCGACGACCAAGGCCTGGGAGTTGAGCCCAAGTATCTTCATGCCGGTCAGAGTCCGCACGCGTGAGAGCGCGACGTAGCCCTGACCGTAGGTGAACGCGTTCCGCAGGTCGATTTCGGCGGCGTCGAGCGACATCCCTTGGCTCTTGTGGACGGTGATGGCCCAGGCGAGCCGCAAGGGCACCTGGGTCACCTCGGCGAGTACCTTCCCTTCTTCAGCGATGTTCCAAGTCGCGGGAAGCACCTTTATGGTGCGCCCGTCCGCGGTCTCAATGACCGGAAAACCGTCCTCGCGATCAAAGTCTACGACGCGCCCCAAGGTGCCGTTCACGTATCCCGCTTCGAAATTGTTCTTCGTACACATGACCATTGCCTCGCACTTGAGTTCAAGGATTTCTGGTGAGAGACAGCTCTTTTTGAGCGCTTCGACGAGCTGCCGGTTGCCGCGCGATTCCATCTTATAGGTCGCCCGCTCGGTCGTTAGCTCGGCGAGACGTTCGAGATTCATCGCATCGACATCGCTGTTGTGCGTGAAGAGGCGCGTCGGCTCGATGTCGGGGTAGCCGATCTCGGTCTGCTCTCCGAGGAGCGTGTAGTGGTCTTCGGCGACGTCGTTCTTCCGTATGGCGGAGAGGAGGCCGAGGAGGAGTTCGTCCTCTTGCCGGTGCTGTTCCGTGAGGTACGCGGTGAGGAAGCGCGCGCGTTCCCACGAATTCGACTCGAATGCGAAGCGCGACATCTCGCCCCGTCCGGCGATGGGCGGTAGCTGGAAGAAATCGCCGACGACGACCATCTGAAGGCCGCCGAACACATCATCATTCCCCCGCACCGTGCGGCAGACCGTATCGATGAGATCGAGGAGACGGCCGTCGAGCATCGATATCTCGTCGATGACAAGAACCTTCGCGCGTTTCAGGCGCTTCACGGTCTTCTCCTTCGCGGCGAGCGCATCGAGTTCGTAGGGCGTGAGCGCATCGCGCGCACCGATGCCGCTCCAGGAGTGGATGGTCATGCCGCCGATGTGCGTCGCCGCGATGCCCGTCGATGCGGTAACCGCGACCGAGATATCGCATGCCTCGAGCCACGCAATGTACTCGTTGAGGACGTACGTCTTCCCCGAGCCGGGCTCGCCGGTGAGGAACACGTTCGCGCCGGTCTTCAAAATGTCGAGGGCCTGTGCCTGCGTCATAGAACTATTATACTAAATTATGCACAGAAACGGCCGCACACTGAGTGCGCGGCCGTGGACACAAGTGATACTGGAATTCACTTGAACTGTACCGAAACGCTCACGCTCGGCGCGAGCCCGGTGAGCCGTGCGAGCGCGGCGATGTCGAACCGATCCCGTAGGAGCACCGTACCCGAAACGAGCATCATGCCGTAGAAGAACATAAAGTAGTACGCGACGACCTTATGTTCACTCGCATCCTTCACGCCGGTCACGAACTTGCCGACGACCACGATGGACACGAGCGTCGAGATGACGAAGAAGAGGTGAGTCAGGTAGAGTGCGTGCCCGAACCACTCGCCACCGTCCCGCTGGACGGCAATTTCGATGCCGGTCGCACCGACCGCTATCATGCCGATGAGAAAGGTCACACAGCGACGATGAAAATCGAGGTGTTCCTCGGCTTTCTCTTTCGGAAGGTACTTGTACTGCCGCGTCCTAATGCCCGAGACGAGCACATATGTCAAAAGAAACACAAAGCCACCGGCGAGCATTACCCATCCCACTGCGGCGCTCACATCAAGCGATGTGAAGTTGCCGAGGAAGACGCCACTCATGAGCACGACCAATCCAATAATGAGCCATTCCTTCATATGCCCCCCTTGGTGACAGATTTGTCCGCCGGCATACTACCACTAACACTCGTGAAACGCACTGTATCTGACCCCGTTCTCTCCCCTTCAATTACGCCCGCATATCTGGTATAACTATTCGGCACAAATTCGACGGCCTTATCGCCCTCTGAGGTTAGCGAAGGTTTTGGTCGAAATGAACGGCCTTATCGTCTAATGGTTAGGACAGCAGGTTCTCATCCTGCAAATCGGGGTTCGATTCCCCGTAAGGTCATGGACAGAAATGAGCGCACGAAAGTGCGCCCTTTCTGTCCATGACCTTAAGCAGGCAACCTTCGTTGCCTGCGTCGGGGAATCGAAGCGCCGCAGGATATTTTTGTGAGCCATCAAAGCGAACAAAAATCCGAGGCGCCGTCCAGGAGTCTTAGTACTTTGGAACGCAGTGTACAAAGTACTTAGAACTCCAGGGACGATTCCCAAGATAAAAGCCGCAGCTCGGTGTGTGCTGCGCCGATTCCCTTCGTTGCCTGCGTCGGGGAATTGAAGCGCCTGAATGATGTTTCTGCTATTCGTCATGTAGAACGAATGAGGTGGTGATATAGTCCGAGGGACTATATCACGGCGGTCTTAGGAGCCTGCCTGTCGCAGGCAGGCGCAGCGAGTTAGAAAAAGCGGGATCTATTCCCCGTAAGGTCACAAATCAGCCAGCGCCATACACGAAGGTGTTGAGGCTGTTGTCGTTTGTAGATGCATGGACTCACCTACCGCACTTTCACTGATCTACCATGCCATGGTATCAATAGACATCCCCCCACTTCGTGCTACTCTTCTCTGCAGACATTCACCACGCGAGGTACTCAATGGAACCGAACGTCAAGGTCCTCCGTGAGTACATGGCAGGACACAGTTTTTTGAAAGCAAAGTTTTCGAACGGGCATTCAGCTCCGCCGCTCGTCTTTATTCATGGCGTAGCGGGGTTCGCCGGATACTTCGTCCGCTTCATGGAGCGCATGGCGCGCACCCTGGAGAGGACCGGGTATGCGATCGACATCATGGGGCATGGAGATCACATCGAAAAAGACATCCGAGATGCGTCCATAAAGGACTATGTCGCCGACGTCGCACACTTCATAAGACGTGTCGTCATGCGTGACCACACCATGCTGCCGATACTGGTCGGGCACTCGATGGGTGGGCTCATCGCGCTCGCGCTCACCGCGCGTGGGTATGCAGAACGGTCAGTACTTATCACCCCTGCCCCACCGAAAGGTATTTCCTACCGGCCGGGCAAGATTCTCGTCCCGTCGCTCGACGATATCCAGAAGTTCATGCTGTTCCGCCTCTTCGGCACGCCGTTTCAGGTGAGCGCGAACGTTCTCAAGCAGATATTTGTTAACCCCGTGCGCGATAGGGCTCTCATCACTGAACTCGCTGATGAGTACCAGGCGAACGAGTCCCTCACCGTGCTCGATGAGATATACAACAGCACGTTCGAGGTCGACCCGCGCGCTGTAAAGGCCCCACTTCTCGTCGTGAGAGCCGGAAAGGACGCAGTCCTTCATCCCGACGCGTGTAGTGAGATAGCGAACGAATACCGCGCGGAGCTCATCTCATTCGCCGACCGTGGCCACCTCTGTATCATTGAGAGCGGTTGGGAACATGTCGCCGATTCACTCGCGAAGTGGATCAGCATACGGAAATAGGTCGCAAGCTCAATGCCACCACAATCTCATTGTGGTGGCATTTTCTTTGACCACTTTTGGTGCTTTAGAATGAAAAAAACGGCATCAGCCGTTTTTTTCGTGCCCCGTGCACTGTATTCCCTTTGCCCCAGAAGCCCGCTTGCGCGGGCTTCTGTCCGGGTAAGTTCCTACGACACGATGGCATGTCGCACCATTAGTATAGCACCAGTAAATGAGGTGCCAGTGAAGTTTTCTACATATTGACATGAGCGCGTTTCGTGTCAGAAAAACGGGTCAACGCTTACGCATCGACCCCTTGTTCTTAGAACATCCACATGAATTCCTCGGCAAGATTGTGCGCATCACTTACCTTCGTGAGCGGGCTGTCAGTCCATGGAAAATACGCTGCGCAGATCAAATCACACACGAGCATGTTGCAAAGCTGCAGGTGTATGAGCCAGGGATTTACAGAAAAGACTCCCATTGGACCCCCTACGACACAGTGAGATAGTGTCTACTTTCATCATACTCCTCTGCTTTTCTCTGTACAGAGCACGTACTGCACGTTACTGAATAGACTTCCAAGTATCACCTTGTCGCACGAGGAGCTCTGGTGCCTTTTCGGGCTCTGCCATTATCTCTTCGATGACTCGTTCAGTGCGGATAGATTGTGAACCTTTCACCAGAATTGCATCACCGGGCATTATGAGTGCTTGCAACTCTTTCCCTGCATGCAATGCATCCTCGAGCTGAAGGATCTTTTTTTCGCTCATGCCACGCTCAAGAGCACCTTTCGCGACACCTCGGGCGCGTACGCCTACAGTCATGAGTAGGTCTGCATATTTTGGAACTATGGAACCGATACGCTCATGTTCGCGCACTGAGTACTGACCAAGCTCCATCATATCGCCCAGGATTGCAATGCGGCGCTTAACTCCTTTGAGTTCACCGAGTGTCTGGAGCGAACGCTCGAGCGCGACGGGTGATGAGTTGTATGAATCATCAAGAATGAGCGTGTCTTTGATGCCCTGAATGATGCGCATCCTTCCCGGTGGAGGAGTAAATGATGCGAGGGCCTCGACAGTGTCCGCCAACCCGACACCGAAGATCGAACCGACCGCTGCAGCCGCTGCAAAGTTATACGCGTGCTGTATGCCAAGTGAACCGTTGACTCGCAGCTTTATGGACTCGGTGAGGTGTGTGAGAGTGAACTCAAATCCCACTGCGTGACCTCCTTCATACAGAATGGTATCAGCTGACGCAGTGAACATGGACGGTGCGTACCTACTGAAGCTCACTGCACGCTGAATGAGTCCCGAAGCGACCTGGCGAACCTTCTCATCGTCAAAGTTATACACAAATACTCCATCAGGTCGAAGCGCCTTAACGAGCTTGATCTTCTCCTCCGCGACCGCTTCAGGAGAACCGAAGAACTCAACGTGTACAGGCACATCGGGTAGACGCGTGAGCACAACCACGTGCGGCTTGATCCACTCGGTGAGTTTGTCCATATCTCCAGGTCGGTCGACGCCCATTTCAAGGATGAGCACCTCTGGGTATCTCCCCGGATGGAAGGCAAGGAACAGTCCATCGAGGATGTTCTTGAGCCAGATGAGCGGATTATTCCAACCATTCGGGAGCCCGAGAATGGAGAGCGGGACTCCGATCTCAGAATTGTAGCTCTTGTCGCTCTTTCGTGTATGATGCGTGTGTTTAACGACCTCATAGATGGCGTCTTTGACAGAAGTCTTCCCGACGCTCCCCGTGATGGCGACAATGGTCGGTTTTGTGCGCTCAATGAGGAGTCGCGCCTCGAACGTCAGGATACTGACGATAAGTCTTTTGAAGAATGCTTTCATGAAGTATCTCTACGCTAGCGATCAGGTGGTATGTTGTAGTAATTGATGAGGAAATCGACGAGCTCAATGAAAGGGTCAGTGAGTGTCTCAGAAGCGTACTGGACTCCCTTCGGGTCAACAGTATACAGGAAAATAAGGAACTGCGGATCATACGCTGGAAAATAACCGAAGAATGAGTGGAGGTACCTGTCTTCGTAGTAGCCGCCGTGGACCTCATCTGCAATCTGAGCGGTACCGGTCTTTGCTGCGATGGCGTAGTGCTCTCGCTTCACTGTTCCACGACGAAGCGCAGTGTCAACCACCTTCACAAGCATACGTGTAATGTTCTCTGAGGTCTCCTCACTGAAGATGCGCTCATTCGACGGGAAGCCGACTTGCTTCACTTTCCCTGAAGTGTACTCGATCTCACGCACAAGATGAGGGGTAATAAGGGTGCCACCATTCGCGAGCGCAGAGAGCGCTCGGACTGCACCGATTGGGGTGAGAGATATACCCTGACCATACGAGGCAGTTGCATATTCGAGTTCACGTGTTGTCTCGAGATTCTTCACAAGGCCGAATACTTCATTGGGGAGGTCGATGCCAGTCTCAGTACCGAGCTTGAGTCCATAGAAGTATTTACGGAAGCGCTCCTTCCCAAGAAGCGATGCGATGTGTGCTGCGCCAGTGTTGAGGGATTGGTTCAGTACCTCCTGCATGGAAACAGTCCCACGTGAGCGAAGATCATAGTTGCAGAAACGTTTCTCATTGAGCTCCATGCACCCTGGGTCGTAGTATGTCGACTGTGGCGTAATAACGCCTGCGTCAAGCCCTGCAGCGACCGTGAGAGGTTTGATGATAGAACCGAGCTCATAGACGTCTTCGACCAAGGGATTACGGAATGATTCGATGGGTACCTCACTCCGTTCGTTGAGGTCGAAAGATGGCACAACGTTGAGCGCAATGATCTCGCCGGTCATGGGGTCAATGATGATGCCTCCTGTGAACCTGCTCTCGTAGTGCTCATTCGTTTCAGTGAGCGTCTTGTCAAGCATGCGCGCGACCGTTGGCTCGATGGATGTCACAATGTCCCCTGTACGCATTTCTGTAGAATCAAATACAACGTTCCCAAGATTCGTGAAGAGCTCGGCAAAAAAGTTGACGGTCAGACGCTCATTATCACGAAGAAGCGTATCCTCATAATAGCGTTCGAGCCCGTATTTTCCGACACGTGCGTCACCGTCGTATCCCACAAAACCGATGGTTCGCGCGGCGAGTTCTTTTCCAGGATAGTAGCGCCACTGGTTGCGATAAAGCTTCACTCCTTCAATGTTCATTGCTTCAATCTGCATTCCTGCTTCTTTCGACACCTCCTGGACGACTTCCTGGTAGGTCTTATCGGTACGACTCGCACGTTCGAGGAAGAATTCCCGCTCAAGTGGAATGACGCTCGCAAGTGCCTCATAAACGAGGTCTGGATTCTTGATTCTTGTCGGATCAATAGCGAGTAGGTACCCTGACCGGATAGTTGCAGCTGAGACCCTTTCACCGTCACGGCTCGTGAAATAGATACTCCCGCGATTGTAGAGATCACGTATCGTGTACACGTATTGCTTCTCTCCCTCCTCGCGGTAGGATGCACCCTTCACGAGCTGGAGGTCATAGAGACGGAGCACTAGACCGAGCGCGGCGAGCACAACAAACCCTGACACAAAGCGTATTCTCAAGATTGCGCTCTGTCGCATACGAGAAACGCTTAATCTGACAGCACAAGCGTTGTGTCCGACATGTCAATGAAGACCTTCTTGTTAGTGTGTGAGAAACCATGGAGTGATGCAATGTCCGCTGAAACTGCGTGTTGTGCCTCGATATATTCAGATTCGAGTTCACCTATCGTCGTGCTCACGTCAAGAATGGCACGGTCTACATCCTCGCGCGCGACGACATGCATGACCGACGCGGACACAAAATAGCCGTATGCGATGAAACAGATGGCGAAGATGGAGAGCGCGAGGAAAAACCATTGGCTTTCATCATGATATATGGTGTTTGTGCGTGTCCGTGTCATTTTTTTTCAAAAATACGTAGTTTTGCGCTTCGTGCACGGGGGTTTTGCTTCACTTCGTCCTCACTGGGTGTGATGGGGCGTTTCGTAATGACTGTACCCTCAGCCCGCGCTGCTGCGTCTCGCATCGCATGCTTCACGATGCGGTCCTCGAGACTGTGGAAACTGATGATAGCGAGCCTGCGTCTTGGAGCGAGCCGTCTGTTAGATGCCGCGATGAACGTGGTGAGTGAGGAGAGCTCATCATTGACGGCTATCCTGAGTGCTTGAAAGGTGCGCGTGGCAGGATGTAGCCTGCCGTGGTTGTAGGCTTGAGGTACTGCGCTTCTGACGATCTCGACGAGCTCGAGGGTCGTCTCAATGGATTTTCGGACCCTACCCTTCACTATGGCGCGTGCGATACGCCGTGCGTTGCGTTCTTCGCCATACCCCATAAGCACGTTCGCGATATCGGGTTCATCCCAAAAATTGAGAATGTCTCGTGCGGTCACGAGGTAGTGCTCTGGGTCACCGAAGGTCATGATGAGTGGTTCATCGACCTGGAATGAGAATCCCTTTCCATTCCCAGAGAACTGCTCCATGCGCCAGCCGAGGTCTGCAAGGATTGCATCGACCTCTCCCACACCTAAATCATTCAAAATCGAGTCTATATCGCGGAAATTACCTATGCGAAGGTATTTCGCTGCCTCTCCAGTGAGCGCGGGTGCATTCGCGATGGCATCTCTATCTACATCGATGCCAATGAACATCCCCCGAGCATTGAGTTTTGAAATAATGGCGCGCGCATGTCCGCCAGCGCCGAAGGTCGCATCAACGACCGTGGCGCCGCCCGTAAGATTGAGCGCATCCACCGCTTCCTTCGCGAGTACGGTTTCGTGAGCTTGCATAGTTCTCTAGAGGACACCGATCTCACCGAGTTTCTCGGCGAGTGCATCTGCTTGTCCTTCGATACGACGCTTGTACTCAACCCACCGATTCTCATCCCACATTTCCACACGATCATGGATGCCCGCGAGCACCACCCGTTGGGTGAGCCCCGCAAACTCCTTCAAGAAATCAGGAACGAGAATACGTCCGACTGAATCTACCTCCACCTCAACCGCTCCCGAAAGGAAGAATCGGTTGAAACCTCTCGTATCCGCCTGCCCGAGTGGCAGCTGACCGATTTTCTCGGTGATACGCCGCCACTCGTTTAGGGGATATACAAAGAGACAGTTATCGAGCCCTCGAGTAACCACGAGCTTCGTACCAAGTTCCTTCCTCCACTTGGAAGGTAAGGACAGCCGTTTCTTGGCATCAATGCTGTGGGTGTACTCTCCAATCAACATGTGTGCATGATTGCTGAACTCGACACTGATTCACTGCTTTCGCAGTTTACCACTATCTCCCACCACGATGCAATTATATACCACTGTCTCCCACCTCGTTCCACAGTTATACACATCCCGTTAGAGATGACAGCGTGATGAAATGTCTCATGCGGTGAGGTTAATAAAAAATGGCTGAGAATGTGAGGTGACGCGTTCCCTGTCGAAAGTATTTGAAAACACTTTCTATCTCTAACGGGACACAGGAAAGCCCAGAGCGCCGGTTTACGCTATACAATATAAAATATGCGAAACGGCCGGCGCTTCGCGCCAGCCGTTTCTATTCCCTATCCTCTATCCTCTACTCCCGCGGTCGCATGAGCGGGAAGAGCTGTGTCTCGCGGACCGGACGGTTCTCGAGTATTGCAAAGAGACGCTCGCCGAAACCGAACCCGCACGCGGGTGGCATACCATACTCGAGCATCTCGACGAATTCAGCGTCGAGCATCATCGCTTCGGTGTCGCCCTTTGAGAGTAGCTCTTTCTGAAGTAAGAAGCGCGCCTGCTGATCGAGGGGGTTGTTGAGCTCGCTGTATCCGTTCCCCACTTCAGTCCCCGCAATGATGGGCTGGAAGCGCTGAGTTACCGCTTCCCTCCCCTCGACCGATTTCGCGAGCGGTGAAACGAGCTTTGGATGATTCACGACGAAGGCGGGGCCTGTGATGTGCTTGCGGCAGTACTTCCATAAGGTGTCTGTGAGACGCTCTTTGTTCTCGCCTGTATACTCGACCTTGAGTTCATCGAGCTTTGCCTTCATGTCTGCCTCGCTCGCGAAAGTGAGGTCGATGTCGGTCTGACGCTTCACTTCCTCGGTGTAGTCGATGCGGTGCCACTCATGTGCGAGATCGAAGGTGTGCTCGCCGTACACGAACTCTGTCCTCCCGTACACTGTCGTTGCGATGGTGCGGTAGAGTTCCTCAGTGAGCGACATGCCGTCCTCATAATTCGCGTAGGCCCAGTAGAACTCCATGTTCGTGAACTCCTGAAGATGATTCGGGCTCGTACCCTCATTGCGGTAGATACGTCCTATCTCGAACGTCTTCTCAAAACCGGCGGCGAGGAGGCGCTTCTGCCAGAGTTCACCAACTGAGATACGAAGGTACACATCGAGATCATAATCATTGTGGTGTGTCGAAAAGGGTCGTGCCTCCGCGCCGCCAGTCGTGAGCTCGAGGGTCGGCGTTTCAACTTCCATGAAGCCGTGCGCTTTCATGAATGAACGTGTCACATCCCAGAACCGCTCCTTTCGTCTAAAGAGTTCGGTGAGTTCCGGTCGCGTAAGGATATCGAGGTAGCGTTTCCGCATACGCTCGTCTTCATTCTGGAGCCCGTGGTACTTGTCGGGGAGTGGGAGCAGCGACTTCGAGAGCATGGTCCATGTCAGCGCGAGGAGTGATTTCTCTCCGCGCTGAGTCACCATAAGCGTGCCACTGAATTCCATGAAATCCCCTGCATCAATACATTCTTTGAAGAGGGCGAACGATGACGCATCCATAACATCCTCCTTGAGGACGACCTGGAGCTTTACATCCTCTTCCTGAAGGTCAGCAAAAAGTATGGCACCTTGTCCACGAATGACCATGATGCGCCCAGCAAGGGTAAGGGTTGTTAGGGATGCTTCGAATTCAGCAAATCCTTCGATAACTTCGCGAAGATGGTGTGTGCGGTGTGATACTGATGGATAGGGATCGATGCCGTGCTCTTTGAGCAGGTTGAGCTTCTTGACCCGCTCTGCACGCACCTCATTGAGTCCAGACATATTGAGGTTATAGTAGCGTCTAATAGTCAGAAACGCAAAACGCCAGCCGGATAGTGGCTGACGTTGATATCTTCTGCCTCAATAATGTCTCGTTGCTACACTACCTTCAAAATCGTATATCCCTGCTTCCCTGCCGGCGTCTCGAATGTGAACACGTCACCCTTTGCCTTTCCCATGAGTGCTTCTCCGAGTGGTGAGAGATACGAGAGCTTATGTTCATGGATGTTGGCCTCTTCGGAGCCGACGATGGTGTACGTACGGCTATCTGTATCCTTGTCCTTTTGGATGGTGACTACAGAACCGAGGCCGACGACATCACCCTTCTTCACGTTCGCAACTATCTTTGCCTCCTTGATGACCTTCTCGAGGTACTGGATGCGCTCCTCAATAGCCGCCTGCATGTCGCGTGCCTCCTGGTACTCTGCGTTTTCCGAGATGTCGCCCAAGGAGCGCGCATACTCGAGTGATTCGGCGACTTCCTTCCTCCGTACGGTCTTCAGATGTTCGAGTTCCTTCTTGAGCTCTTCAAATTTTTCCTGTGTGAGGAATGAATCGTGTGGTTCGTTCATATATTAATTGATTGGTGTGTGCCTCTACCGAATCGTAGTGCATCAATTATACGGAGGTGCGGACCGAAGTCAAACTTCGTTAGTTCTTGGTGCTTGGTGCCTGGTTCTTGGATTTTGATCATTGATTCAATTCTGGATCCTAGTCTTTGGATTCTAGATCCTTTTTCTCTATTCAATATTCTATATCCCATATTCTCTATTCTATATTCCCTATTCCCTGTCCTCTATCCCAAGGTACTCCGGCCTATTCACTGCCATCCAGTCGAAGACCTTGCCCATAACCGAGCCAGCACCGACCATATTGGTGCGCGGACCATACTCCATGAAGAGAATGAACGCATAACGTGGCTTTTCATACGGGAAATATCCTGCGACCCAGGAGTTCACATGCGCTTTTGATGCGCCGAGTTCGGCAGTGCCGGACTTCGCCGCGATAGCAACATCCTTTCGCTCAAGCGCGCGCGCAGTACCACCATTCTCGATGACGGTCTTCCGCATCCCTTCCTGAACGATGCGGAGATCATTTGTGTTCAAATGAAGTTCCTCTCGGTCACCGAAGGTCCCTGCTTCGATAACCGGTGTGACCAGGGTGCCGCCGTTCGCGAGCGCTGCGTATGCACGGAGCATCTGGAGTGGAGTCACCTGAAAGCCGAACTGGCCAATCGCAGTGAGGTACGTATCTCCGAGACGCCAATCATCTCCGAAGGTCTCTTTTTTCCAGTCAGGATTAGGCACGACGCCCTGCTGTTCCCCTGCGAGTACGATGCCCGTCGTCGAGCCGATGCCGAAGAGCTCGAAGTAGTGATCAAGCTTCGTGATGCCAAGACCGGGCTGATCACCGAAACCGCCGCCGATGGTGTAAAAGTACACGTTCGATGAGTACGCAATGGCCTCACGCATCGTCATGCTTCCGTGCGCGCGCCAGTCGTTGAAGATAGCAGGGTTCTCTGGGTCGTACGGATTCGGTACGGTGATAGAGCCGTTGCTTACAATGACCTTCTCGGGATCGATGATGTCTTCTGCGAGCGCACCGTACGCGACGAACGGCTTCACAATAGAACCCGGCGTGTAGAGTCCAGCGGTCACTTTATTGAGATATGGGAAGCGAGAATCACTGTTGTAGCTCTCGATGAGCGCGACATCATCGCCATCTGCGAGTACCTCGGGATCGTACGAAGGAAAGCTTGTCATCGCGAGTATTTCTCCTGTCTCAACATCCATGATAGCTCCCGCCCCACTCCGGAATCCATTCGCAGCTGTCGTCGTCGCGATGAGATCATACATGACTTCAGAGAGTTCAGTGTCAATAGAAAGATGGAGCTCGCTTCCGGGTTTTTGTGTATCAACAACACCTTCTGAAATAATCTCACCATGCGCATTCACCTCGACGAGCTGCTGTCCGTTTACTCCAGCGAGCAGGGTGTGATAAGCCTCCTCGATCCCATTCCGCCCTAGGTATTCGGTGCGGTAGTAGAAGCCAGCGCGGTCCTTTTGCGGGTAGCTCACATATCCAATGAGCTGCCCGATGCCGCGACGGTCGGTATACGCGCGGACTGGAAAACTGTATGTGCCTGTTGGATCGAGCTCGTTCCATGCAACTCGCTCGCCCCTACGGTCATATACTGTCCCCCGCTCAGCTACGATGAGGGTGTGCTCTAGGCGGTTGTCTTCCCCACGAGCGGCGAGCTCGGCACCCTCTATAACCTGAAGCTTTACGAGCTGAACGCCAAAAGCAAACACGATTACGCAGTATGCGACTGCGACGAAGTAGATGCTCATGCGCGAGAGCGGGAGCTCTATTCTTCCCTCGAGGCGATTCCGGTTGAAGGCCGGTAGGTTCGATGCATCAAGGAGTATCTCTTCAAAGGAGACCCCTGGCTTCTTGCGTTTCCTAAAGAGACCCATGCTCTGTATTATAGAAAGTGAACGACGGTTTCGCCAATTCGACAATGAGTACGATGGTCCCGAAGGCAAATGTGTATGCAGGGATTTCTGTAAACGTGACGTGCCCAAAAGCGATATCGACGAGAGCACCGAGGAGCACCATCTCATACGCACGGTAGCGGAGCGCGTAACAAAAAACCACGAGCGCACTTATGGGAAGCGGAGCGTAGAACGCGATAAGTAGAAGCAGTATGAAAAGGGTGGTTCGCATTGATCAATTCGTCGGCACACCTGAAGCTGAGGTCGTACCCATGACTGGCGTAGAAGAAGTGGCTATCGGGTCCGAAAGAAATTCTGGCGGTACTTCAAGAACGAATCGGGAAGAACTCGCGGCTTCGACATGACGTCGTGCCTCCTCGAATGAAACCGGCTCAACCACCTCCTGTCCGATGGACACGAATCGAATCGAGTGGAGTGGTAGCTCGAACGTGAGGAAACCGCTCTGTTCTGGTTCCGTGGGTGATGTCTCGACAGAGTGTATCGTGCCGAGCATTCCAGTTTCAAGCGTGGGAAGGACGACCACATCTCCCACATGGAGTGGTAACGATGGTGGAATACTCACACGTACGACCCCACCTCCTTCACCGTACGCAAAAGAAAAGACATCGGGACCGAACACGTACACGGTTGTGACAACCTGTGGGGATGAGAAGAGTGTCACGAGTGCGCTTGTCGAGAAGGTGGTCGCCACTGAGCCAATGACGATATCATCGAAGAGGTACACCGGAGCTCCTTCGCGCACGCCATGTGCGCTTCCCCGATCGATAAGCAGTACATCATAGGGAATGGCGGGTGGTCGCGCTATGACCCCCGCAGCAATACGCGGCGATGAAGTTGCAGAGAGGAGCGCCCGAAGCGCATCGTTCTCTTGGGTAAACAACGCAATAGACGCTGCGTTCCCTGAACCACGTGCCAACTCCTGCTTGAGCTTCTCGATTTCATCGAGAAGCTCAGTGCGGCTCCGGAGGTATGAGGGAAGTGCTGCAGTAGATTCAGCAAAGTACGTTCGCGCCGCATAGAGCGGCTTAGTGAGGATGGCGACAACGTTCCCGAGTCTTGGTCCAAAAAACCAGAGCGTCACGAGGATCCCCGCGTAGAGTGCGAGAAAGCGAAGCGCCACCGTGCGCCTAGAGCTCTGGTGAGAGTTCCCCCTCGTTTTCAATGAGAAGTTCCGCATAGTCTTCAAGGTTCTCAAGGATGATACCTGTCCCGCGTACGACCGCGCGCAGGGGGTCAGGGACAGTAATAACTGGGAGTTTCAGGACATCCTCGAGGAGACGCGACACGCCTGGAATGAGTGCACCACCTCCCGACAAATGGATGCCACGCTGCATAACATCTGAGAGCACTTCGGGTGGTGTTGTTTCGATAACATCGCGTGTGGCTTCGACGATTGAATTGATGGATCCCATGATGGCTTCCCGAATGTCAGAATCAGTGATGATTACTTCACGAGGAAGACCAGTCACAACATCGCGCCCGCGTACGACAGCCTCTTTCACCTCCTCGCGCGCCTCGACTGAAGCAAGCTGGATCTTTGTGTCCTCGGCGGTCTTGTCACCCACCAGTACTTTGAATTGGTCCCGGATGTAACTCACAATATCCTGGTTGAGTCGGTCTCCTGCAATGCGAACGTTCCGAGCGGTGACGATACCATTGAGGGAAATGACTGCGATGTCAGTTGTACCACCTCCAATATCAATGATCATGTTGCCCTGAGGCTTATGGATGGGAAGCTTTGCGCCAACAGCGGCCGCGACCGGCTCCTCAATGAGAAAGACGTCGCGTGCACCAGCGTTCCGTGCCGCGTCGCGCGCGGCGCGCATCTCGACCGACGTGATACCCGATGGGACCCCGATGAGGACGCGTGGCGCAACGACGGAGCGACTTCCTGTGCGTACCTTCGCCATAAGGTACGCGAGCATTTCCTCGGTGACCTCAAAGTCTGAAATAACACCGTCAATCAAAGGCCTTACGACCTCGATATGTGCAGGCGTACGACCAAGCATAGTTTTCGCCTCGTTACCTACAGCCACGAGTTGGCCGGTCTTTCGATTGAGCGCGACGATGGTTGGCTCGTTAATAACAATTCCCTTCCCCCTGATATAGACGAGTGTGTTCGCGGTGCCAAGATCGATGCCGATATCGGTGGAGAGTGCGTTGAGGAATCGATCGATGTGTTTCGTGAAAGGCTTCATTCGACGTCCTGGGGACAGAATTTCTGATAGAGCTCTTCCTCAGTGAGAAAGAACGGCTCGCCGCTGCTACGTTCGACGACCTCGAACTTAGCCTCCACCTTTGTTTTCTTGCTCACGATGATATGGTGTGGGATGCCGATGAGGTCGGAATCAGCGAACTTGCGACCGGCACTCTCATCTCGATCGTCAAAGAGCACCGTTGCACCGCCCTTCTTGAGGGTACTATAGATACCTTCAGTGAAGTCTCGGATCTCTGGGTCATCTTGATTCAGGCCAATGAGGTGGATTGTGAACGGCGCAATAGACTCTGGCCAAACCAGCCCTTTCTCGTCGGAGAGCTTGTCCGCGATAACGCCGATGAGCCTCGTGACACCTATGCCATAAGAGCCCATCCACACGGCGACACTCTCACCAGATTCGTCCTTGAACGTGAGTCCGATATCGGCGGCTTTCTGACGACCAAAGTTGAAGATATTACCGACCTCAGCAGTCTTCATTTCGGTGAGCTCTTCACGCTTGACACCAAGCGCCGCGAGGGACTCCGTGGAGAGTACCTCGCTATTCAGTGCCACACCTTTCTCCCTGCTCACATAGCAGACATCCTCGCCTGACTCACAGATTGTTTGGAACTCATGACTGAACTGGGTGAATGCTCCACCCGAAGCAAAGGTGATGAACGTGTCGTCGCCGAGCCCGACGCGTCTAAATACGTTCATGTATGCAATCTTCATCGCCTCGTACATCATGGTGTGGTCCTCCTCGCCACGGCTGAATGAATACGCATCCTTCATGAGAAACTCCCTGCCACGCATGACGCCACTTTTTGCGCGTAGCTCATTCCTCAGTTTCGTCTGGAATTGATACACCGTCACGGGAAGATCCTTATAACTCTCCAGGTAACTGCGCATCATATTCCCGATAGGCTCCTCATGACTCCACGCAAGCCCGACCTCACCACCTGCAGCGAGCTCGGTCTTGAACCACACATCAACCTTGTCAGTACTCCACCTGTCAGTACGTTCCCACACTTCCTTCGTTTGGAGTGATGTCATGATGAGCTCCTGACATCCAATGGCGTCCATCTCTTCACGGATTATGCCTTTCAGTTTCTCGAGGACGCGAAGCCCTAAGGGCAGATACGCATACACGCCTGCCATCTCCTTGTGGACGAACCCTGCACGTATGAGGAGCTGTGCATTCTTCGCAACCTCATCTGCAGGCGCCTCTTTACGGGTCTTCGTGAACAGTTGTGATTGTCGCATGTGTAGTGGAACGAAAAAACCAGTAGAATCGGAACAGAGTATTGAGTACCATCCAAAAAACGTGCGCACTAGATTAATGTCGCATCGATATGGTACACCTACATTCTATCGTCATTGCATATGCGGGTCAAAAACGCCCGTGAAGAGGGGCTGAGGAACAGTATCGAAGAAGGTACACCTGTGGTACGATGAGCAAAGATTCCGGACAGGAGACTCTCATGCCCCAGCCGCTCGATGCACATCAGGGTGGGTCCGGACCCAGGATCACGGTCATTCCGGCGGTCTTCTACGGACACGGTCCCTATCATCCCCATCACGTTCTCGGCCTCGGACCAACACACGCGCGTCATGTGGAATTGACACGTATTGCGGATGGACGTTACCGAGCAACCGTCATCATCATGCATGGTGATATGCACATTCCATATCACTTTGAACAGATCGAGGTGCCACAAGACGGCATCTCGCCCTTGTGGAGACGGGTGTTCATGGAGCCAGGCACTGATGTGTTCGTGCCTGCGATTCATGAACCATGCTATCGAATTGACGGGCTCTCGAATGAGCAGTTCAAATGACGTTCCCTCACTAGCTCGGTCACACGGTGACCGAGCATTTTCATAGCGAACGCACTCGTTCGATCGCTGGTGTATACTGTTCTCAGACTAATCACGGAGAAACTATAGGGGAACTCCAATGCACATTGAGACACTTAACAGATTCCTGAAGGATACACCATATTTCATCATCATTGCCCCAAGTGATCTTGGACCAAACGTCCATGACGATGAACGCACGACAAGCGAGCACTCACCACGACCAAGAAAGGTTCGCCTCTTCGAAGTCGAAAAACTCGCTGACGATCTCTTCTGTCTGCGTTTTGGGGACAGGAACAAGTCAGAAGAAATGTATGTCGAGCGCTTCCCGGAATTAAAGCGCGCAACGCTGTGGCGACATGTCTTCAAAGATGATGACACAAACGCATTCGAACACTCAGAGCATGAACCGCTCTACCGTTTCGAAAACATCGACCTCACGACACTCATGTTCGCTTGAGCGATTGCAATGAATGAATGCACCGGCCGCTAAGCGGCCGGTGTTTTTCATATAATGCGTGCGACATCATTCCAGGTAACCGCAACCATGAGAAGGATGAGGAGCGCAAAGCCGACTGTGTTCAGTGCGGTCGCGATGCGCGGATTGATCGCGCTTCCCTTCACTGCTTCAATGGCAACAAACACGAGTCGGCCACCGTCTAATGCGGGAAATGGGAGGAGATTGATGACCGCTAGGTTGAGACTAATGAATGCGGTGAACATGAGGAGTGCGGAGAAGCCGAACGCAGACGCTTGACCCACGAGGCCAACGATCCCGACAGGTCCCGCAACCTCCGAGAGATCTGCTCGGAAGAGCACGGCATCCGTGAGAAGTCCTACAAGGCCGACAACGATATCGCGAGTAGTGAAGACCGTATCGACTGCCGCGTCATATGCAGCGACGTGCATCGGACGGGCGACACGATCTACTAAAGCGAGCACAACACCGACCGCAGTACGATCTGGTTCATTGGGAAGAATGCCTGCGCGAGGTACGACAGTTGTGTAGATGAGTTCGCCACCGAGTCGATAGCCGATACGCACCTCCTCGGCGACGTGGGCATCGATAAAACTGCTGAAGCCGCTCGGAGTGATAGCAGAAAGCGATGCATCACCGGATTCGACTGACTCGATGACCGCTCCGATGGGAAGAAGGGCGGTATCAGCGGGACCGCCCTGGAGCACATCGGTGATCACGAGCCGTGTAGTGGGCCCTGCAGCAGTTTCGTCAACTGCACTTTGGACACCTATCGTATAGGCAACTGTAAAGAGAAGCCATGCAAAAAGTACATTCATCGTCACACCAGCAATAAGGACAGCTGCTTGTGCTCCCCAACTTTTCGCAGAGAAAGAGCGTAATCGATCACCTGTATCTTCTTCGGAAACAGCGTCCTCTCCATAGATGCGTACGAACCCTCCAATGGGAAGCGCGTTCAGGGAGTACTCGGTCTCACCACGTCGCCGTGATAAGATCTTCGGCGGAAAACCGATGCCAAACTCATCGACGCGCATGCCAGTCCACTTCGCAACGATGAAGTGCCCGAATTCGTGCACCAACACGAGCGCAAACAGAACAATGACGAAAATGAAGATAGACATCGCTAGTTATAGAGAATGCTTGAAATAAAGAATACTGTTGTTCTTCAATATTGTTACGAGTTAATCTCGGTCTCCTTAAGTTTGTAAGTGCTGTCGAGCGATTCATTGACCGTATCAACGCGCTTCTGAAGAAGCTCTTTCGCTGCAAAACGCTCATCCTCGCTCAACTTCCCTTCTTTCTCAGCGGCCTCAAGCTCCTTCACTGTCCCATCTCGAGCAGCACGAACTGAGACCCGTGCCTCTTCAAGTTTTGCCTTCGCGAGTTTGAGGAGCTGTGTCCGTCGTTCGCTTGTGAGTTCAGGAAAGATGATGCGGAGACCCGCACCGTCAACGATGACGGACACACCGAGATTTGCATCGATTATCGCCTTTTCGACCGCCTTGATGCTATTCTTGTCCCACACAGTCACACGGAGGGTTCGCGGATCCTCAACATTCACATTTCCGACCTGATTGAGGGGAACCTTCGTGCCATATGAATCGACAAGTACAAGGTCAAGGAGCATTGGCGTTGCTCTTCCGGTGCGGATACCGCCAAATTCCTTTGAAAGCCAATCCTCGATCTCACGCGTTCGAGCATCGAATTGATTGAAGTTGTAAGCCATTGCGCTATTGTAACGTATTTTGGTGCGGTGCTCAAAGCGTGAGCGCAAGGTGGTCGAAAAGCATCTTCTTCGATGATCCTTGACGGTCGATATGTGATCGAACGAAGATGAGCTCGCGGAGCACTTCGGCGCTCCCCGAAGACTCGAACATGCGTTCGAGCCCGGCGAGGGTCTCCCTGAACCAGTGTGGATCCTCATCCTTCGCATGCCGCTCTATCGCAGTGAGCCGGGCTCCATAGGAGAGTGCGAGAAATGCCCGCGCTTCCTCCACATCAGTTTTTTTTGACTCGAACACCTCGAGTTCGGAGAGCCGTGAGCGGAGCGTCGGCAAAAGCATCGCGCGCGTGGGTATGATGAGGTAGAAGCGTGCGGTTATCGGGGGGTCCTCAAAAAGCTTGAGGAGTGCACTCTGCGCCTCATGGGTAAAGGTCTGTGCACGGATGATAAAGATACGATGCGAATGTGCGAGCGGGGTTCGGGATGCTTCAAAGATAAGCTCGCGAGCCTCGTCAATGAGAAGCCGTTCGTAAGCGCGGTCAACGACATCGGGGTGCGCCAAGCGATCGGCTTCGGGTATAGAGAGGTATGCCGCTTCCGGCTCACCAACTATGAGAAATGCGTGGTGGTACATAGAAACCGAACGTTCATCAATAGCTCATTTATACACTACTCTCTCCTCGCTGTCTTTTGATGATGCGGAGGATGACCCTGCGGAGGTAATGTTCGAAGGTCTCGGTAGGATTGTATGCAACCCCCTGTTCGTGGCGCCATGCATCGACGTAGTCTTTGATGGTTCGTGTCGTTTCAGGATGTGCGTTTTCATAACGACCTGCTATTACCTCGCCCATACTCAATCTCGAGAGCTTCAAATAGAGTGGGTGTTCAAAACCGCCGGCTCCAAGCCCGAAGAGTCCGCTCGAAGCAAATATCTTCCATTGATGGAGAAGCTGGCTGAGCGCTTCAGTGACCTCTGACGAAACGAGCTCGCTCTGACGGCTTGCAATCTTACTAAGTTCGCTCGTAGGCGCAAGATTCGGATCAAATGGAAGTTCGCTCCGTAGTGGTGGCTCAACAAGCGGCAATGCAGGTGGAATGGGGATGTTCTCGTCAATCGTGTTCTGAGTGGTGCGGGAGATCTCTGACTCATCATTGAGAAGTTCAAGCGGAGATGGACCTGTTACTGATCTCTCTGTAACCTGATCCCGTATGGCCGGTGCTGTTGAAGGTTGCCAGTCAGGTGCCTCAACGATATCCATACGCTTCGGTTTTCCCCGCTGTCTTCGTTCAATTGTCGCACTCTGCTGCTGAACGATGTCTCGCGATGCGGTTCTGGCACGCTCAAGGGCATCATTCAACTTCGCTGTAAGGACAGGTTTCTCTTCCGCCAATGCCCGAGGTGGGGTGT
>CAZFBT010000001.1:22526-48158 GCA_964517185.1 uncultured Candidatus Saccharibacteria bacterium
CGTTCGAGCAACCGCGCGACCTGCTCGACTTCCCTGGTATTGAACGCACACTCAATGATCGGAGTGAGAAAATGAAGCGCCTGACTTCCCAGGAAGTTCATCGGCCCCATCGATTCCAGAAACACCGTCGCCGCTTCAGTAGAGGACGGCGGAACGGTTTCGGGCGTAGAAGGTTTCACCTCTGCTCTCAATTCAACAGGCGAAGGTAATTCCTCGGATTTTTCTTTTTCCGTCTCGTCTACCAACGGTGGAAGTGATTCTTTCACTGCGACCTGCTCGTTCTGGGCTGGTGTTGACTGCATCATTTCTGCCGCAGCTGGGGGCTCTGCCATGACTCCGTCCCTCTTCCCTTGGAGTCCGCCTCCGGCAACATAATCCTCGACCGCTGTGAACGCCTCTTCAAGTTCGCGCATTGCGACATGGGGATCGAGTGGCGAACCAGGTGAGGTTGCCTTCATCGCATTGAGGAGCGCGGCCATGTACGTCTTTCCGAGTGCGTTGTCATGAGAGACGAGCGCGACCGGGTTCCGCACGAGCGCATTCACCGTGCGCTTAATCTCGGCAACTCGCACGCGGTACTCCTCGAGCGACTTTATGGTGAACGGCTCCCGCTTCTCCTGAACAGGTGACGGAGGCGGTGTCATTGGTGCAGGAGCAGGTGCTGGCGGTGGTGGTGGTGGTGGTGGTGCGGGTTCCTCAGGTCCGACATCGTACGGTACGACTGGTATAGGCGCCGCTACGGGCGTGGCTGGGGGTGGAGGCGGGGATGTTTGTTCTGGTGCTGGCTCCGATACAGGCGTAGGTGCGGGTGCGAGAGGCGTCGGAACCGGTTCGGGCGGCGGGACGGGCGTCGGCTCCGAAAGCGCTGCCGCTGCTTCTGCCTCTTCTGTCGCTTTTAACTGCTTCTTCGATTGGTATTTCTTCGGGAGGAATGATGGTACTGGACGCCGACTGATCACACCGCGAGGGGCCGGTGCGTTCACCACTTTTGGAGCATCTTTTTGAACGACCACTTGAGGCAGTGTGCTCGGTTTGGCGAATGTCTCGATGGTCGCGAGTATCTGCGCTTCGAGCTTCTTGTCGCCGCGCTTCTGGGCAAACTCGAGCACGATGTTCCGGAATTCCGCGTACACCTCCGGCGTGAGCTCTGCGTTCCGCGCCTCCTGGAGAATCGAGGTGAGACCCTGCCAGCTCGTGAGGTTGGGACGAGAAAGCGGCGTGGCGCTATCGCCGCCACCCGCCGCACCCTGTGAAGTACTGCGCCCTACCTCCGCCATAGTGCACTCATTGTACCATCGACGAGAATCTGCCTCGCGTTGCGTTGCGTTGATAACTTACGTATAGGGAGATTCATGAGTTCCGATATCGCGCCCGTATCTCCGCTTCGACCTCCTCGCGCGGTCGGCCGTATCGCATGAGGGAATACTCAATGAGCTCGCTTGCGTAATCGGTGTTCCGTTCGTTGGGTCGCATCGTCCGCATGCTAAAGGGCGGTGTCGGCGTGTTCTCAGCAAGGATACGCAGGTACGCGTTCCGATTCTCTACATTCATGAGGTCACTCGCGGTGAACGTGGGCGCATACTGGTGTTCGAGGAATGTTGCGTCCTCCGGACCGACGCGGAATGCGGCTATGGAACCGACGTTCCCGAAGACAGCATTTTTGATGGCCTCGTCGAGCTGGGCGATGAACTGGTGTGCGACGGTGAGACCGAGCTTGTACTTGCGCGCCTCGGAGAGGATGGCGGCGATGGAGTTCGTCGTCACATTCTGGAACTCGTCGATGTAGAGGTAGAATGGCGCGAAGCCCATCGAGGGGTCGTCGACGCGCGAGAGCGCGGCCATGAGGAGCTTCCCCACGATGATCATACCGATGAGGTTCGCATTTATCTCCCCGAGACGACCCTTCGCGAGGTTCACGAGAAGTATCTTCTTGCCGTCCATAATGTCGCGGAAGTTGAAAGACGATTCCTGCTGGCCAATGATGGGCCGCATGTAGTCGTTCGCGGTGAAGACATCGAACTTCGAGGTGATGTACGGGACGATGTTCTCGAGCGATGCCTCCCCGCCCGCTTTCGACGCGATCTGCGACCAGAACTGCACGACGACCGGATTCTTCGCCTTCGCGAGCTTCATGCGGCGGTACGTGGCGTCCGCCATGACGCGGGAGATGTCGAGCAAGGTTGAGCCGGTCGCGGGGTCCTCGAGGACAAGTAACGTTGCGTTCCTGAAGTACTGTTCGAAGATGGGACCCATGGACTCAGGCACGCCGCCATAGAGTTTTTGAAAGATGGAAAAGAGCTCGTTCACCACGAACGTCTTCTGCTCGGGGTGCGTGGGGTCGAACTCGAGCATGTTGAGCCCGATGACCCGCTCCATGCGCGAGGGGTCGAAGTAGATGAGGTCGTCGAGCCGCTCCGGCGGTATCGCCGAGAGCACGTCGACGATGTCGGTGCCGTGCGGGTCGATCATGCAGACGCCCGCGCCGTCCCTGATGTCCTGCACAATCATGTTCTTGAGGAGTGTCGTCTTGCCGGTACCGGTCTGGCCGATGACGTAGAAGTGGCGAAGCCGATCCTCAGGGGTGAGGTAGACCGGCGTCTTCACGTTCCGGAATTCGTTCTCGCCGAGGAGTGTTCCATACTGCGGCAGGTTGATGGGTGCGGGGGCGACCTTCGCGCGCGACTGCTTGAACTGCGGCGATGACTCGATGCCCTCTGCCGGGAAGTGGATAAGGGTCGCGAGTTCACGGAGCGAGAGCGGCAAAGTGCGCGACGGGAGGTACTCGCGGAACGAGAATGCGGTGAGCTCATGCTCGCGTTCCGAACCCTTGAGACGCTTCATGGTGAGCTGATTCCCGCGCGTGTCCTGGAACTGGTGGAAAGTCGACTCGAGCTCGGTAAGTATCTGCTCGGCGCGCGCGTCAGTCTTCGCTGACGCGATAAGGCGGATGTTCGTCGAGAGGATGGGTGCGAGGAGCTTCTTTTTGAAGAGCTCGATGGATTCAGTGTCTATCTCTTTCGGCTTCGGGGGCTCCTTTTCGTCCTTCTTCTTCTGCTCGGTGAAGAATGCCTTTACCCCCTCGAAGAACTCGCCGCCTAAGGTGCTCTTTCGTATCGCAACATCCTTCTTCTCCCCGTCCTCCATACGCTTCACGATGCCCTCGTAGAGGTGGCTGTAGCGGGATGCGCCGCCCTCGATGATGATCTGCACCGCTGCACCGCCGCCGTTCCGTTCAATCTTCGAGAATGCGTTAAGGATGACCGCGAGCGGGTCCTTCTCGAACTCGTCGTGGGTCTTCAGGGGGTGGATGGGGTGCTTCTTTTCTCCGAGGACCGAGACGAGGCTCACGCCGCCATCGACGAAGATGTTGTAGTCGTTCTGTTGTTCGATGAGAACCGCGTTCGGAAAGAGCGAGAGCGCCTGCTTCTCGAAGAGGTTCACGAACGTATTCGGGACTGCGACATAGAAAATGATCTCGTCACTATTGTCGGCGACCGCTATCTCGAGCGAGTAGTAGAGTGGCTTCTTGCCGTTACTCACCGTCTGCATGCCCGCGTAGAACTGCTCCATGCCCGAGAAGAGTGTCTTGAGAGGCACCTCCGCATGCTCATCCTTGTGGCGTGGGAGCGCGACCTCGAAGAGCGTCATGTGGAGCATGTTCCAGAGAGGCGCGCCCTCCTTGAGATCCGCGACCGTTCGACCGCCGCGGATGGTCCTCACGAGCTCGCGGTGCACCTCGTCGGTGAGGAACGCATCGTGGAGTTTCTCGAGGATAGTGAGCGCATTTCGGACCCCTCGCTCCATGGCGACGCCGACCATCTCGCGGACCTTTTCCTCTGCGAGGGCGACCGCCTCGGTCGTGTGCGCGATGGTATGAGCGTCGAACTGGTGCTTCTTGTTGAGCACGACCTCGGGGAGATGCTCACCGTACTCGCGGATGACCTCCTTCCCCACCGTTTCAATGTCGGCCGCATCCACCTCCTTATTGCGCGCGAGGAGCGCCTGCTCACGCGCAGCAATCTCACGTCGCAGGTACGCTATCTCCTCTTCGGGTGTAGAGAACTTCTTCCCGCCCGGGGTTTCCATCCCCCAATTTTAATAGAGAATAGAGAATAGAGAATAGAGTAAAGCGGACAACTTGAATTGAGTTGGCAGTCGGGAGTTTGAAGTTGGCTGTTAGCTGTTAGAAACGGTTACGCACTCGATTCTCAAATTTTCTATGTTCACTATGTCTATATTCCATATTCTCTATTCTCTATCTCTTCGCCATGATGGTCTGCTTGTACGTATCGAGGTGTTCGAGCGCGACGCCGGTACCGTTTGCAACACAGAAGAGCGCTTGGTCGGCGAGGACTGCTTTCACCCCAGTGCGCCGCCTGACGAGCTCAGGGAAATTCCGGAGCTGAGAGGTTCCGCCGGTCATGATGATGCCGCGATCGATGATGTCCGAGGCGAGCTCAGGTGGCGTGTCCTGGAAAACATCCTTGATGGCCTTCACCATATCGCGGAGTTCGCGCGAGATAGCACGCACGATCTCATTCGTCCGCACCTCGGTCGTGCGTGGAAGCCGCGTGAGATGGTCACGTCCCTTTATTTCCATCGTCAGTTCCTCCTCGAGGGGGAGCGCAGAGCCGATGGTTATCTTCACCTCTTCGGCGGTGGTCGCGCCAATGGTGAGGTTGTGGTTCCTTTTGATGTAGTCGATGATGGCGGCGTCTATCTTGTTCCCCGCGCACTTCACCGAGTTCGAGGCGACGATGCCGCCTAGTGAGATGACTGCGACGTCGATGGTGCCCCCGCCGATGTCGACGATCATGTGGCCCTGCGGTTCGTAGATGGGGAGGTTCGCGCCGATAGCCGCAAGGATGGGTTCCTTGACGACGTACGCGTTCTTCGCGCCAGCCTTCAGCGATGCCTCGACGACGGCGCGCTTCTCGGTCGAGGTAACGCCTGCTGGCACCGAGACGAGGACATCAGGCTTCATGAGATTGAAACTGCCGAGAGCCTTCTTGAGGAAGTAGCGTAGCATCGCCTCGGTGACACGGTAATCTGCGATGACGCCGTCTTTCATTGGGCGGTACGCGCGGATGTCATCCGGCGTACGGCCGAGCATACGTTTTGCTTCACTCCCAATAGCGAGTATCTGGTTTCCATTCCCGACGGCGACAACCGACGGCTCATTGAGGACGATACCTTTCCCCATCACATAGACGAGAACGCTCGTCGTACCGAGATCGATGCCTACCTTGGGGGTAAGAGAACGGAGCATGATGACCCTCTATGGTATACGGTTTTGTCCGTTTTGCCAGTCTCCGCCGCCCTGCCGGGCAGGGCGGCGGAGACTCTGCACATTCCCGCCGAAAAACGTCTATAGCATATATGCTATGATTCATGTATGGATCCCGTTAAAGGCCGCGGTCACGGGATCTGCGCACATTGCCCGCGGTATTAACAAGAATCATTCATAATTCAGTGCAGGAGCGTGGTAAGACGACCGCGACCTGCCTTTAACGGGATGGAATCGAACATCGGCGCGCTCATCGCGGATCTCCGCGAGACCCAGGGCATGACGCAGACTGCCCTCGCGCGGGCGCTCAAGACAACGCAGAGCGCCGTCGCGCGCATCGAAGCGGGCAAGCAGAACGTGAGCGCCGACATGCTCAAGAAGCTTTCCCATGCGCTCAAGAAGAACCTCATCACGCTCTCGCCGGGCACCATGAACCTCGCCATCGAGGGTGGCCGAACGCTTCGGGGCACCGTCGAGACGAACACCTCGAAAAACGGCGCCGTGGGACTCCTCTGCGCGTCGCTCCTCAACCGCGGCCGTACAACCTTGAAAAAAATGCCTCGCATCGAGGAGGTCCACCGCCTCATTGAGGTCCTTGAGTCCATCGGCGTGCGCGTCGAGTGGCACGGGAGCGATGTCACCATTACGCCACCCAAGAAACTCGACCTCAAGCACATCGACCGCGAGGCCGCGGAGCGTACCAGGAGCATCGTCATGTTCATCGGACCGCTCATCCACCAGTTCTCGTCATTCTCCCTTCCCCAGTCCGGCGGATGCAAATTGGGGAGCAGGACTGTACGCCCCCACTTCTATGCGCTCGAGAATTTCGGTGCACACATCGAAGCAACGAACAGTAACTTCGAGATACGGGTCGCGCCAAAGTGCCCTGAGGAAATAATCCTCTACGAATCAGGCGATACCGTCACCGAGAACGCACTCATGGCCGCCTCGCTCGCGCCATGTGTGACAACCATTAAGTACGCATCCGCGAACTACCAGGTGCAGGAGCTCTGCGCCTTTCTCATGAAAGCTGGCGTCGCCATCGAGGGTGTCGGCACGACGACGCTCACGGTGACCGGCGTCCACGCCATCGATGCAGACCTCGAATACACACTTTCAGAGGACCCGACCGACAGCATGTTCTTCCTCGCCACAGCCATCGTGACGAATTCCGCCATCACCATCACCCGCTGTCCTATCGATTTCCTCGAGCTTGAGCTCCTCAAGCTCGAGAAAATGGGGTTTCGCTACACTCGTTCAAAGCCGTACCGTTCCCACAACGGCCTCACGCGCCTCGTCGATATCAAGACGAAGCCATCAACGCTCGTCGCGCTCCATGAGAAAATACACCCCTCGGTCTATCCCGGACTCAACATTGACAACCTTCCCTTCTTCGCGGTCATCGCGACACAGGCCGCAGGCCAGACACTCATCCACGACTGGGTCTACGAAAAACGAGCTATTTACTTCACCGAGCTCGAGAAATTGGGCGCCGACACCGTGCTCGCCGACCCGCACCGCATCTACATCACGGGGCCAACGAAACTCCGCCCAGCCGAGCTCATTTGTCCGCCAGCACTCCGGCCAGCGACCATCCTCCTCATCGCGATGCTCGGTGCAAAGGGCCGCTCGGTTCTCCGCAACATCTACTCCATCAATCGCGGCTACGAGAACCTCGTCGAGCGACTTTCCGCTATCGACGCAGATGTTTCGTACCTTGAAGAATTTTAACTTACCAGCTTCATACTTTATCTTTATAGCGTATTCTGACATACTAGAACGAGTCTTCATCGTTACAGGAGGAGTTCATGACTGTTGAACCCGGCCCTTCATTTCCGCGCTTCCTCATGAAGATAGGGGAGGAGAAAAAATTTCTTTCCCTCCATAAGGCAGCTTTGGCGCTCAGTGATGAGCGCGGTCCAGTCGATATTCTTGGCCTGGCGCTTGAGTGTGATTTGACGGTACGAGATATCAGTACTGAAGAAATGCTCAGAATCGTCACGATAAGTGATGCACTCAAGAGAAACCGTTCATGATTCGCCCGTTCACGCGAACACTTCCGCTGCGGTACAACCGCGGCTTTTTATATAGTTCAAACAATCCGTACTGTACTGTCATATATGTATCCATTAAAGTATGCTCGTGCATTACAAGCGAATCCGATTTGATACAATACACTCATGTTCGTCATCGAGGTCATGCCGCTCCATCCGGGTGTCCGTCTGGACACCCTTTCCTACTTCGGGAGCGATGAGTACCAGGTCGGAACGCTCGTGACTGTACCCATCCGGAATGGCACCGCGCGCGCCCTCGTCATGCGTACCGAAGAGGTGAGCGCCGCGAAAACGGCTCTTCGCGCGGCAACTTTCTCGCTCCGCAAGCTCCCGCCACAGGAGCGTACAGACCATCTCTCCCCTGCACTCATCCGTACGGCTGAGATGCTTTCGCTTCGTTACGCCGCGCCCATGGGTGTCATCCTTTACAGTCTCCTTCCGCCCATCATCCAATCCGGAGAAATACCCCTTCCTCACACGCACCACATCGAGCCGAAAGAGATACACCTTCCCGAGGTTCTCGTTGCGAACCGCGGAGAACGGTATCGCGTGTATCGATCGCTCGTCCGTGAAACCTTTGCCCATGCTGGTTCACTTCTCCTCATCGCACCCACCTCAGTCGAAGCAGAGTCACTCCGCGATGTCCTCAAATCGGGCATCGAAGAACGCGTCATCCTTCTCACGAGCACCTTGGGAAAGCGTGCACTCAAGGAAGCGTACGCTGCGCTTGATGATTTCTCGCGTCCGAAGCTCATCATCGCGACACCCACCCATGCCATTATCGAGCGCCACGACATCACTCACGTCATACTCGAACACGCGCGCTCGTCAGCATACAAGGAACACCGTCGCCCGTACCTTGATATTCGTGAAGCGGCTCGTATCCACGCGCGGGAAACTGGCCGACGCCTCATTATAAGTGACCTTCTCGTCCGCACTGAAGATGAAGCAGCACGTCGCGAGGAACGTTATCTCACCTTTGGTGAGTCTCCAAAGCGAATAGAGCTTCAAGGTAAGCTCGAGACCGTCATTCTGAAGCGAAAGGACGACACCCCGGCGGCATTCGCACTCTTTTCGTCTGAAGTCATCAATGCCATCAAGGAGGTGCGGAAGAAAAAAGGACGCATCTTTATCTTCGCGGCACGACGCGGTCTCGCGCCCATCGTCGCCTGCAGCGACTGCGGTCACATCTTCCGCTCGCCCCAGAGCGGCGCGCCCTACTCGCTCGTGCGCACCATGAAGAAAGGTGTTGAGGAGCGCTGGTTCGTCTGCAGCACCTCGGGGCAGCGTGAGCGCGCAGCTGACACGTGTCCCGAATGTGGCTCGTGGCGCCTCCGCGAACGTGGCATCGGCATCCAGTACGCGTACGACGAATTCCGGAAGCTCTTCCCTGAGGTGCCGGTAACGCTCTTTGACCACACCTCGGCGAGCACATACAAGAAGGCATGCTTCCTTCGCGACACATTCTATGGAACGAAGGGTGCTGTCATGCTCGGGACTTCGATGGCGGTCTCATACCTCGAGAAGCCTGTTGACCTCTCCGTCGTCATCAACATGGATGCTCTCCTCGCGACACCCACATGGCGCCTCGAAGAGGAGAACCTCGGACTTCTCCTCGCACTCCGCGAGGCTACGAAAGGGCGCGTTCTGGTACAGACACGCTCCAGCGAGCACCCGATGCTCAATCACGCGCGCCACGCGACAGTCGAGCACTTCTACACCGAGGAACTGGAACTTCGTAAGAATCTTGATTACCCTCCGTTCACGACCTTCATCCACCTCACCTGGCAAGGTGATGAGGCAACCGTGCGCGCCATCGAGCGCGAGGTGAGTGAGGTGCTTAAGCTCGTGAAAGTATCTATCTACCCAAGCCCGACACCCCCACGGGGTTCCATCATTCTGTATGGACTCATACGGGTCAACGTGAAGGACTGGCCAGACCAATCTCTCCGAGAGGCGCTCCTGAGGCTTCCTCCGTCGGTACGCGTCGTCATCGATCCGGATAGAATTGTATGAAGCAGTCTATAGTCGATAGTTGATAGTCGATAGTTTTTTCGATTTCCATATTCTATATTCTATTTCCTGCTATAGTAGTGCTACTCCCATGGCAAAACTCGTACCAGAATCGCACCCAGCACTTCATCAGATTGCGGAGGAGGTCCCGCGCGAGGAGATATCTTCGCTGCGAATCCAGAAAGTGCTCAAAGACATGCGCGCTGCGCTCCTCTCATATGACGTTGAGGGCTTCAACGGCGTCGCCATTGCTGCGCCCCAAATTGGCGTCCCGCTCCGCATCTTCATGGTCCATGACACGAACAAGGACCGGAAGAAGGAGGACCGCCTCCCCGACATCGTCGCCATCAATCCGCGTATCGTGAAGCTCTCGAAGCGGCGCCACATCGTCGGCGAGGGGTGCCTCTCGGTCCCCGAGAGCTATGGTGCGGTCTCCCGCGCGACGCACGCGACTCTACGCGCACATGACGAACGCGGCAATGAATACGAACGTGGCGCTGCCGGCCTCCTCGCCCAGATATTCCAGCACGAGGTCGATCACCTCGATGGTATCCTCTTCGTGGAACGCGCCGAGAAAATCTGGCACAAGGACGAAATGGACGCGCATGGGCATACGGAAGCAAAGCATACAACTGAACACCATGAGTGACATAAAGTTCGCCTTTTTTGGGACACCAGACATTGCCGTCTTCGTGCTCGAGGAGCTTGCAAACGCGGGTTATCGACCCTCACTCATCGTCACCAACCCCGATGCGCCAAAGGGACGGAAGCACATGCTGACGCCGCCGCCCACAAAGGTGTGGGCGGCGGTTCATGCTATTCCAGTGCTTCAGCCAGAATCGCTCAAGGACGGCGCGGCCCAGACGATACTCCGCGACGGCGATTTCGACCTCTTCATCGTCGCCGCGTACGGAAAGCTCATACCAAAGGATATTCTCGATATCCCGAAACACGGTACGCTCAACGTACACCCTTCCCTTCTTCCAGCGCTTCGCGGTGCAAGTCCGATCCGTTCAGCAATCCTTCAGGATATTCGCGAGACAGGCGTCACCATCATGCTCATGGACGAACTTTTAGACCATGGACCAATTCTTGCTCAGGAAAACGTTGTTATAGAAAAAGGTGCTTGGCCGCTTCGCGGCCACGCGCTCGACGAACTTCTCGCACGAAAAGGTGGTGTGCTCCTTGTCGAGACCATCCCACAGTGGCTCGCTGGCGAAATCACGCTTGTGGAGCAAGACCACGCAAGGGCAACTTTCTGCACTAAAATTTCGAAGGAGATGGGCGAACTCGACCTTTCTTCAGACCCCTACCAAAACCTCCTCAAAATTCGCGCATTCGACGGCTGGCCCGGCACCTACTTTTTTGCAGAAAAGAATGGCAAGCGTGTTCGTGTAAAGATAGTTGATGCGGAGCTCGCCCCCGATGGCTCCCTACGCATCCTCCGCGTCATCCCCGAGGGAAGGAAGGAGATGATGTATGATGATTTTTCGCGTACCTAGAATACGAATGATTACCGGCCAAAGCGGAGCATGTTCTTGAGCACTTGCCCCCCACGCTTAATGAGACTCTGTCGCTTTTTACGTGCTTTCTCGAGTTCTCGTCGTAGCTCGTCACGTACCTCATCAATAGCTTTCTCTATCTGCTCCTCAAGTGCTTCAGCCCGGTGCAAAGTACCTCGAACAAAGAGATTCACTTCCGCACGATAAATTCGCCCTGTCTGCTGCCCTGTAAGCTTTTCAAGCTCGACTTCACAACGTATATCTGTCTCTCCCTCAGGGAGAAGCTTCTCAAGTGGCTGTAGCTTCTGGTCGACAAGCGAAGTGAGGCCGGGAGAGAGCTCGATGTTCACCGCTTTGAGATTAATGGGAGGAAATGAGGACATGGTGTTTATTCTTATGTATTAAAACTCCTGGTTCATTTCTCACTATCCAATATTGTTCTGTTCTCAATTTTCTGTCTCAACACTTAACATTTTAGACGAAGAACGGTGTCCCGTCAGTATCTTGACATTCTTTGGCAGAGTGTTGCATACACGCGCAATGAGTTCGATGACACGCCTATTCGCGAGGTTCCGTTCCGCAGGCTCCCGCACCATTAGTTCATACTCCGTATCCGAGACTTTTGTGACGAATTCACGCTTCCCTCCCGGTGTCACACGCACATGCACGTACATGCTCAGGCTGTCGCACAGGTGAATGAGTCGGGCGCAAAGTGTATCTCCGGTTTCGTCTTCCGTTCTCCGTATGTATTCTCGATATACGAGATTATGTTCTCGGACTCATACATGGTCGTGTCGCCGTCGACGAGATATGGGACTTGCCGCTTTCCACCCTTTTCAATCAGTTCATCGAGGACCGCCTGGTCAGCGATGTTCTTTTTTATAAAAGACAGTCCGTGCGCGTCGAGGGCTCCGACAACCTTATCGGTGAATCGACATCCTGTCTTACCGTATATCGTTATCATGAGAACAGTTTATAGTTTAAAGTCGATAGTTACTAATCTTTATCTCAAGTCTATAGTCAATTGTTTTGCTTTCTGTATCCCATATTTCATATGTATATATTTCCATATTCTCTATTCCATATCTTCTACTCCCTATCCACTACTCTCTCATAGCGTCCCATGAGCGTCACCGACTCGAGCGTCATCCCCCTTGCGGCGATCTCGACCTCATCGAGCGTCGGCGCCTTGATGAAGTTGAGCGTCCCCGAAAGCGCATAGAGCCGGAAGATGTAGCGGTGCTCACGGTCCGGCGGACACGGGCCTACGTACCCCTCCTTCCCAGTTGAATTGAGCGCCTCAGTACCAATGATTGCCGCTTCGGGTACCACCGTGGTATCGGCTGGAATGTTGTAGACCGCCCAGTGGTCGAACTTCTCGATGCCGCGCGACTCCTTCACCGAATCGGGAATGTCGGGGTCATCCATGAGGAGGACAAGCGACGCAGTCCCCTCGGGTACGCCCGCAATGCGGAGCTCGGGGTTCACGTTCCCGCCGTCACAGGTGAACCGCGACGGTATCGTACCGCCGTCTTCGAACTCAGGCGAAGTGAGTGTGAGTGTCATAGGTGCGGGATTATCACCGATAATAGGCTCCTCAGTCGGTGCTTCTGCACGCTCGAACGCGATGAACACGCCGACCGCGACGATGAATGTCATGATGCCGAGAAGCGTGAACGCTTGCCTCATATGCTCAGTGTAGCACAGCTCTCAGATGCTCGAAAAAAGGAACCAGAAGTGTGAAAAACTACCAAACATGACGAAGAGGTGGAATACCTCATGCATGCCAAACCATCGTGTTCGCGGAACAAGCGTATCGAGTGCAAAGAACACAGCACCGACGGTATATGCGATGCCGCCGGTGACGAGCCAGAAAAGGGCTGCTGAATCCACTACGCGCGTGAGCGGCACGAACGCAATGACAACGAGCCATCCCATGACGAGATAGAGCGCAACGGACATCCAGGGCACGAGTGGTATAGAGGTTGCCTTGATGATGGTGCCGACAACAGCAAGCGCCCAAATGAGGCCAAAGAGCGTCCAGCCCCACCCCGGAGGCAACATGATGAGCGCCACAGGTGTATAGGTACCCGCAATGAGGAAATAGATGGCGCTGTGATCGAGTATCCTGAACACGCGCCGCGTCTGAGGCGTCCGATCAGCACAGAAGAAGTGGTAGAGCGTACTCATGAGGTACGCGAGGAACATGGAAACTCCGAATATGGTGAATGTCACCACATGTATCGCCGTTCCCTCTCGTACACCGACAATGATGAGCAGCACAAGGCCGGCAATGGAAAGACCGGCGCCTACAAGGTGCGTAAGTGCGCTCATGGGTTCGTTCCTCCATACTTTTTCCATGAGAGGATTCTATCAAGTATTTTATGGCTGTGCAGAAGCTGTATTTGCGCCAAACGCTTTTTTCTGTAAAATGCGTGCTACTTGTGTCGGGAAATGCCGCACAGGTATGTAGTACAAGTACATATTCCCGATGGTGAAGACGCGGCTGCCTCTCGGAATGGGAGCTGCTCGAATAGCTATCGCGAAAGTACGTAGACAACTAAATATTCCGCGATAGCTCAATGGTAGAGCAGCTCCCTGTCAGAAGGCAGCTACCCAAAGGAAACTTGGGTAAGAAAACGAGGTGAATTGTTCCAATTTTGTTTTTGCATCGCAAAACTACAAAATTGAGAATGCCGTTACAACAAAGTTTTGTTTCGGTACTGGAAGCCCTAATGCATAGCATGGGCAATCAGCAGCCAAGTCCGGTCGCACTGCGACTTAGGAAAGGTTCAGAGACTATCCCCTACGGGAGTAGCCCCAGAAATGGGTCGAAGCGCCTCGCACCGTCATCTTAAATAAATCGGTGATGATATAGTCCACCCCTTTAAGTAATTAGAGGATACGTGTAAGGAGTTGGTTCCTGGTTCGAGTCCAGGTCGCGGAGCAAAGAGCTAAACAAAACGTCGTCAGACTTAAACGACGGGAAGAATCCTCGCTCAGCGAGGGTTTTTTCATGTTCGAGCCTAGTAAATAGCTGGGTTTGCGAAGCAAGTTCCTTTTTCACGAGCTCGAACGGATGTATCAACTGAATACTCAGTTTTTTGTCTGTGAGTGTTATGTTCGAGCCGATTGAGGTCAAAATCATTCGCCTTGTCCTCACGTCACCCTCACGGAATTTCTTCTTCACCATGGCACAAAAGTTGAACACGCGTTCCGACTTCTCGAAGGAGTCATCGACACGCTTTTGCGTCTCAGCGATTTCCTTTTCGAGACCTGTTCGCTCCTTGATGATTTCCTTTTTGAAGCGACTGAATTCCATCGGCGTGTAGATGGAGTAATCCGCATTCTGTGCAGACGTATATTCGATATTCAGACGCTCAAGACGTGCCTCGCTCTGCTTATGTGCCTCCTCGAGAGACACCATGATGGACTTATGGTCTTGTACCTCAAGGTTCTGCGTATCACGGAGATAATCAAGGGTCACTTTTATATACTGCTCATCTATAGAGATTTCATCGAGCACTTCAGCGAGCTGTTCTTCAAATTGCTCCAATTTGATGTACTTCTGTGTACAGTTTCGATTCTTCTTTTTGGTGCATCGATAATATACATACTTCAGTATGGTTGGATTATGCATCTTATCGATAGCAGTATGACACTTCGGGCACTTTGTTTTGTTTTCGTAGGCGAACTTATGCTTGCATACACTACAAATGAGCTGGTTCTTTTCTTCAGCCGTGATGGCAGACTGACACTCACCACAATGAGCGAGTCCTGTATATGAAAATTCTCTTCCATGTGAGCGATGCTGTGCCTTTGCTCCTAAAAGTATTTGCCCGCGCTCAAATTCCTGCTCAGTAATCATAGGAGTATGTACGCCCTGCATCAGGGTCACCTCGCCTGTATCAGGGTCTTTCCAAGGGAATTTGCCCATATAGAACTGATTATTGAGAATCACATACATGTGACTCATAGTGAGCTTCCTACCGCCCAATTTTCGCTTCTGAGGGGTTCTTAAGCCCCATTGCTCGTTTGCTATTGTATGGAGCTCACGGACGGTATATTGCCCTGTCAGGTACATATCCCAAATACGCCTCACGAGCGGAAAACGCTCAGGGTCTATGCCGATAGTCTTGTTGCCCTTCTCGGTCCCAATGTTCAGGTAACCTATTGGACCACCAGACGGACGCCATCCACGAATTGCCTTGCTGTTGAGTCCACGCTTCACGTTCTTGGAAAGACGTATAACGTAATCAGTCGCTCGTCCTCCTTCCACACCCATAAGGAGCCCTGCATCTTCAGGAAAAAATGTACGATATGGAGTGCGAATGATTGTGATTTTCTTTTCTTGCAGCAACCATCTCAAGTTGCCTTCGTCCTTTGAGTTTCTATACAGACGGTCGATATCCCAGCACAATATTGCGTTCGCTTCGCCTGCCTCAATACGGTCGAGCATCTCGTTGAACTTCTCACGCCCTGGAGCCTTCGCACTTTTTTCTTCAGTAAACGTTCCAACGATTGTGAGATGCTCGACATCAATAACTTTCTGTAACGCATTCAGCTGGTCATTAATCGAAGCAATTTGACGTTGAGAATCCTCCGAACTTTTTCGGGCATACAAAAAATATTTTGCTGTGTCGGAATTCAACATAAGTGCATTACGTATATACCAGTAAAATTAATGCGTCAATTTTTCGACTTCAAAAAGTTGTAATAATCATCCATATGTTTCCTGATTCTTGCCATCTTCTCTTTAATCATTTTATCTTCAAGCTCATACCGTCTTCGATTTCTCGCTGAAAGCTCATACAAAGCCATCAAGCGAAACATATAATCTGCTGTAGCACCATACGCTTCTTCAAATCTTTTACGAACGAAATCGCTTGTGAGAATCTTCTCGCAACGCCTACAACACCAACGACCATCTTTCGTAAAACCAAATTTTGAACCATCACTATGTCTGCATAGTGCCTGCTTAAATACTTTGTCTTCCATACATCAATCTGCTATCAATCAGGTGCGTAGCGTGGCAAGTTGCATTCTTATATATACCTGAAGCAACAATGCCACGATAAGTAACTGAACTTATAAATCATTAAGTGGCAAAGTGGCACCATCATTCATGTCGCCATCGTTTTTGCCACTATCTTTTTCCGCATCATCCCCTGTAGGAGCTCCTTGGAGTGTGTACACATTCTCTCTACCTCGCTTAGTTGTAGTGATGGTACCCTTACTCTCAAGCTCTCTGTATGCATCACTCGTAGTGCGTGATGCTATCTTCGTACGCTTGTACACGATATCGATGAGCTCCTTCCTTGTCCGTGGTCCCTCTGTTAATACTTCGACGATTGTCGCTTTTGCTTCTTCAGGCTTTGGTACCGAGCTGTCAATCTCTCCATCGTAGAGCACCGATATCTTGTTATATTCGCTATCAATATCTGTATCCTCCATGCGGAAGTTGAAGGGAGCAATCTCACGTCCAAGCCTGTTCTTACGTTGGTATACGGAAGTTATCTCAGTCCCTGGTTCAGTTTTGAGCATGAGCAGTACTTCCATATTACTAACCTTGTCTTGACTGGCGAACACATGTTCTTTCTTCGGTATTTTTCCTTCGAAGTGACTAGGCTTTCGGAAATGGTCAAGGAACACCACGCAAACGCCCATTTCCTTAAATACCTGAAAGCGTTTGAAGAAAGTTCTGACTTCTTCCGCCTTCTCTTCCTTCATGCCACCCGCCACTGCTCGAAATGTATCGATAACTACAACTTTTACATTCCTCGTATTTACGAATTCGATGATGTCATCGAGGTCTGACCTATCTGGGTCATTGAAGTTCAAGTCGCTGCCATCAATGAAATACATTTTGAAATCACGCTTTTCATTGAAACCCAGCATATTTCCTCGTTGTTGCACCTGGTCATTTCCTAGTTCACCATCAATGTAAAGAACATTACATCCCTCGGTAATAAATCGTTTGTCATGCAGGAAGTTTCTTACCTTTGAGAGTGCATTGAGCATCTCGAATACAAACCACGATTTCCGTTCACCCGATATGGCTGCCACCAGCACAAGTCCTGATTTCGGAAGAATGTTGAGAATCCTCCATTTACTTTTAGGGAACACTAATTTCTCAATCTCTTCCCATGTCTGTACTCTAATCTTATCCTCTCCAATCTTAAAACCATTCCGTTCCTCCTGAATCCTTTTTTCGATTCTTTCCCACACATATGTTCGGTCTGCGTGGTATATGAGTACGTCGTGCTCCTGACACCATACACGAAAGGGTTCTCGCACCTTCATCCATTCATCTTCTTTTTCAATCCTACTTAACTGGTCGTACAACCAATCCTCAGCAAGAGCAAAATCACTTGGGGTTGGATGATTGATTCCATCCTGTTCTTCGTCCATAACGCATTTTGAGTGTTGGCTGGTAAACGACCTTTACAAGCGGTATGAGTCTCGCGAGAATCTCATATGCTTCTGCATCTGTAAGCACAACACCATTGTTGAGTGAGATTGTTTTTATTTTTTGAATGTATGGGGCGGTGTTTTGCATAAGAAAAGCGTGCGACCCTTCGCGAATATGAACCTGGATAGTTCTTAGCGAATGGGTCGCACGCTTTCCAGGCTCACAGCGAAAAGTTTACGCTACGAGGATAAAAGCACGAATGATTTCATCTGGCGATACTTTTTTATCGTCACTTTTTTTACCAAAAAATGACACGCAACAAATGAAAATACTCTTGTTGCAAGCCACACAACAAGAGTATTTTGAAATGACACTTTCTATGAATACTTAGTCTGTTCTGAAAACTAGTGCACGCAACAAGGAGGTAATATTCTATTGCACGTCACGCAAAAATCGACGTATCTCAAAAAAATAATCAAAAACAAAAGAATCGATTTGGCAAGGTCTAAACGGCACCCGATACGTGTTCTCCGAAGACGTCGCGAAGCGTACCGCTCCTGAAATCATTCACACACAAACGAGCACTATACAAACGGACATCCACGAATTCCTTTACGTCCTCACTCTCATCAAGCTCACCTCTCCATTCTTCTGCAATACGCTCATTCATATCGGTAAAGCATGTCTGTATGTTGGAAAGACACTCACAATAGTTTTGTATTGTTTCTTCCACCTCGTGTACAATTTTTCCGTTTGCGTGCATGAGGTTGGCGTTACGTGTATCAATTATTTTCTTACATTTACGAACGCTGTCCTCACTCAGTCCTATGAGTTGAAACACATTGAACACCTCTCGCTCACCGAGAACACTCATATCGAAAACCGAATTGGGTCTCAACACTTTCTCTTGACCCTCCCTCAACCTTACAAACGTGAAAGCATTTCTGTACTCATTTGGGAAGGTTTCTGCATACCTGAGAACCTTGTAATGTACGGCAAGCATGAAAAGTAAGTGGAATGGGAGAAGTGAAAATGACGACACGTTTTCAGTTTCTTCATTTACAAGTACGCCAAAACTGTTCCAAAGGTAATTAATGTACTCGTCATCTATCGGCGAGCGTCGTATGGGCAAGTATTCAAGAATCTGTGACGCTTCGTCATACATACGTTACTCACTCCACAACTTCGCGATTACATCTCTCTTTTTTTGTTCGTAGAGGTCGATGAGTTTTTTTGAGGATTCGACGAGAGCACGCTCGGTTTCGATTTTTTCTACGATTTGTTTTTGAATATCGAGTGGCGGAAGTGGAAACTCATAATTAGAAAGCCAAACAGTACTCATATTCTTTTGTGCCATGCCATTCGATGACGCAATACAGTTCTGTTCGAACTCGTCTCGATTCAGCATCCAGTAAAGAAAACGCATATCGAGTCTTTCGCTCCTTATACGTAAACATGCCACTCGTTGATTAAGTGCCGCAGGCATGAGTGATTGTGGTAAAAGACCAACTCGACCAACGTTCCCAGTTAGAGACATGAGCAGGTCACCATCATTCAACATGTAGGGCTGAATTTCACTTTGCATGGACGTTGGATAAAATTTTGGGTTGTCGTCTACAATCCCTCCTTTCTGTACATTTGTTATTCGAATGACTCTTATTCCTGTGTTGGCGTAAAGATTGCTCTTGAAGGCATATCCATTCAATATTTCAACTTGTTCACCCAACTTCACCTTCTCCCATGATGGGTCAATGTCGATTTTTGGTTTCCAGTTTTCGACGATTTGCTCCGCACCTGTGATGATGTTTTGGTATCCATCGAGCTCCGCAACAATCTGCTCCTGCACCTCCAGTGGCGGAAGTGGGATTTGGAAACCTTCAAGGTCGCCAACCTTCATTGATACATTTGCAGCACCTCGCATAAGCGATGCAAGATTATCTTTCGCACCATCAAGAATCCAGAAAAGGTAACGAGCACTTAGCTGTGATTTGTCTTTGGGCTCAAGGAAGGCAAGAAGATTGGCAAGTGCAAATTTTCCATTCACGTAATGCAATCGCTTAACTGAAGCCCTTCCATGACCTGTCGCTGAAATTAGCGGAACACATACCCCTTCACCCTCAAAATCGTAATGGTCAGCAGTTTTACTTTCCTCTGCAGTGAGATAAAGCTTGTACGGGCCTTCGATTGTTTTTGTGCTAGATGATTTGCCTTTCTGAATAGAGCAAACGTCATTCAAAGAAACGTACTTAATCAATTGAGTATTTGTTCTTTTCCTGTACTGTGACTGAGATAGATTGTAGCCGTTCCCTGCAACTTCTTCTTTGCTTACAACAAACGCAAGCTGGCTGTCTGGAAAATCTTTTTCTGTTCTAAAATTAGTGAGGACTTCTAAGGCTGGAACTAGGTCGTTTTGCTCTATAGGTCGAAGTGACGCACCGAGACTGAAGCCAACAGTTTTGATATCCACAAAAAGCAACCTCTTATCTCGTGAAGTTATCTCGTTATCAAAAAATAAAATGCTTGTCTTGACTCCACTGTATGGCTGGAATACACCAGACGGCAAGCTAACAACTGCATACAAACCATCATCAACAAGTTTCTTTCGTAATGCAGTATGTGCACTTCCTGATTGAAAGATGATTCCTTCAGGAACAATAATTCCTGCACGCCCTTTTGGTCGTAGGTGGTCAATTATGTAATCGACAAAAAGCACCTCGCTTCTGCTTGATGGTATGCTGAACTTACTATGTGGTTTGATTCCACCTTTCGGTGACATGAAGGGAGGGTTTGCGAGAATTACGTCATATTTTTCAGACCATCTTTCTTCCTGAGACAGCGTGTCGTAATTGTATATCTTCGGATTTTTAAACTGATGTAGGTACATATTCACCTGCGATATACGTGCCATACCAGGGTCAATCTCGTACCCTTCAAAGTTTTGCGTGAGCTTCACCTTATCGCTCGCAGTAAGCGGTTTCTCATCGTTTTTTGTGCCATCAGAATTCTTGCCGTCATGCTTTGCGAGAATATGCTTGTACGCACTAATGAGGAACCCAGCTGTACCACAAGCGGGGTCGAGTATGCGGTCACCCTTGCTTGGTTCCACCACTTCCACGATGAAGTCGATGATGTGACGCGGTGTACGAAATTGCCCAGCGTCACCCTGACTTCCCATAATAGAAAGAAGGTACTCGTATGCATTACCAAGCTCTTCTGAATGCACGTAGTCGAAGTATGCAATCTCTTTAAGGAAAAGTCCGAGCACTTCAGGACTACGATAAGGAAGGAAGGCTCGTTTGAAAATATCACGAAAGAGTTCAGGGAGTTGCTTCGCTTCACCAAACTTAGTGAGAGCTTCGGAATAGAGATTCATTCGTTCTTGGTTTCCGAGACGAGTATCCATGAGGCGTGTCCAGGCATAACGTTCGAGGTCACCCGTAAAGAATGAAGCCTTGCCACCAGCTTTAATCGCCATCTGGTCCATGTCGTCCATGAACTTGTAGATGAGAGCGTTTGTGATTTGGTCGATTTGTGAACTTGGGTTAGGGACAACACCAACAAGCACTTGTCGTGCTGCATCAATGTGTCGTTTTGTTTCGGCGGTAAGCATATTAATCCATGAATGTGTTGAGTGGCACGTAGTCCTTCACATACTGAGGCACTACATCCTTGTATCCGTTGCACGCATCAAACTCCTCGAATGAAAGTGCGGGCTCACTAAATAACTCGGCATAGGTCTTGTTGTCAATTATTTCTCGAATGCGAGGGTCAACGACATACGCATTGAAGTAACTCTTCACGGGTGCATAGTACTGTTGTGGTACATCGTGCACTTCTTGGAATTTACTCCACTCTGATTCGATGAGCTCGTCACGTGTCTCAAAGGTGTCCTTCTCACCAAATGCGACCTCGAGGAACTCACGCACGGTGACACGACGGTCGAGATTGAAGACGCTTCGAATCTTATCAAGCGAGAGGAAGTGCTTCGGCTTTTCAAAGACGTTCTTGCGAACATATTCTTCAGCTCCGTGTGTGTCTCCATTCTCCCACAGTGCCATCAGTGTTTCGTTACTCTTCACATCCTCTTCGATTGCACGCCTGAAGCCTTCACGGTCAATACGGGTACCTTCAGGACCAACGTGTGTTTCTGAAACTGTCGCAATCTCGTCGTACTCTTGCAGGTCAAGTGGACCACGGAAAATCTTCTTTCCGTTCTCGTCCACAAACTCACCTTGCTGTGCACCTGTTTCTTTTTCTTCCGCCTCAGTATCAACCTTCTTTACATGAGGAAGTTTTATTTTTTCATCGTATGGGAATTCATTCTCGAAGTATTCACATGTGGCAAAGAAATCGAAGAACTTGAAGCGTTCTTTTGTTCTGATGAGTACCTGATTCGCATCATAGTCGTTGTACTCAAAAGTGAATTTGCGTGTACCACGTCCCTTAATCTGCACGAAGTCGGTTGGACTAAAAACAGGACGCATGAGTGCGAGGTTTAGAATGTCCTGACAATCATATCCCGTGGTCATCATGCCCACGGTGACGGCGACACGAGTCTTACTCGAATCGTATCCTTCAGGTTTCTGAACCTTGCCACTGAGTTGGTTATTCGAGAAGTTGATGGTCATCTGTTGGGCGTCACGCACTTGCGAGGTTACCTGAACGGCAAAATCTGACTGCCCGTATCGTTCACCCCAACGTGCAATAGCTAGCTTATTGAGAATGTTTGTTACTTTTGCAGCGTGACGCTGTGAAGCACAAAAGACAATAGACTTACCAAAAAGCTCCACACCCATTTCTTTCGCTACAGGGTCGAGCATTCCGTTATCGAGAAATGCTTTACAGAGTGCGACGTTCGTCTCTTCGTTGAAGAACTTTTTCTCCCAGTGTTTCTCGTTGAAGATTTCATCGACTGATTCACCATCGTCTGTCACCTTATGAACTGAAAGACCATCGTCTGAGAGAAGTTGTGTTGTGATGTCAGTGCGTGCATCTACGATGATGGGGTTGATAAGGTATCCATCCTGCACACCCGCAAGGAGGTCATACCTGAATGTCGGTTCACCCGCTTCACATCCAAAAGTAGTGTATGTATTCAAAAGTTGGCGACGTTCAAACTCTCGCTGTGTGTCTGGGTTGTCTTTATCGAATCCCTTAAGGTAGTCCTTCGGTGTAGCTGTAAGACCGAGCTTGTATCCAACGAAGTATTCAAAGACCGCTCGACTGTTTCCACCAATAGAACGATGGGCTTCATCAGAAATGACGAATTCAAAATCAGTCGGTGAAAATTCTTTTCGGTATCGGTCTCCTGCAAGGAATGTCTGGATTGTAGAGACAACGACCTGAGCATGTCTCCACGAGTCCCGTGCTTCTTTGTATATCACTGAGTGATAATCCTTTCCGAGATACTGTTTGAATGCTTTCTGTGCCTGGTCTTCGAGCTCAATGCGGTCTACCAAGAAAAGTACTCTTCGTGCATTACCTGTTTTGAGAAAGAGTTTGATAACGGCTGCTGAAGTAAGTGTCTTCCCTGTACCTGTCGCCATTTCAAAAAGGAAGCGTGACTTACCCTCACGAGCAGAACGCTGAAGACTTTCAATTGCTTGCACCTGATATGGGCGAAGCTGTTTGAGATTATTGTCCTTTAGGAATTTTGGACGTGTAGCGTCATCTTGAAATGATGGGTCGTTCGCGTATGTCGGCATCTGTGAAGCGACCACATAATTTTCATGTACCTGCTCATTCGCAAGCTCTTCAGGATTAGGAATGAAGGTCTCAAACTGTGTGATTGATTCCTGTGTCGGAAATCGTGAGATGGTTTCTGGATTACCGTACTTTGTATCCCATAGGTAGTGAATATTTCCATTCGAGAGGATGATGAAGCGAGCGTTTACATTGCGTGCATAGTTGCGAGCCTGTTCCTTTGCTGAGAGTGGTTCGATTGCCTCACGCTTTGCCTCCAGCACTACGAGAGGGCGACCATCTGTATCAAGAAGGAGAAAATCAATGAAACCTTGATTGAGATGTTCAAAGTCGTCACCAAGCTCTGAGTACTTCACTCCTGACTCTAACTGAATATTTACCTTTCCGTGCTCGTCGTCCTCAAAACGCCAACCTGCATCTTCGAGAAGTTTGTTGATTTTGATACGGGCTGAAGCCTCCGTCTTTGATGACGCCATAATGCTAGCAGTATAGCGTCATTTTGCCATCATTTCGAGCCTATTTTTACCCAAAAACGGGTGTTATGATATTTAAAATGAAACGGAGGGATTCCACCAGAACAACTACTGCAATACGAAGCAACCTTGCACGACTCGAGCACGACAAGGCTTTATTTGTTGCACGAGCTTCTGAAGCACGCATCCTTCTCGAGAATTGTAAAAAGAATCGTCTCACTGCCGAATCTGAAGAAGAGCGAGAGCTATTTATAGATGCAGTGGAGAGTTTCCAATCAACAGCTCAGATGATGAGTGATTATGTGACAGAGTTAGAAACTGAAATCCGTCGAGTGAAAGAAGCTATGCAAGGATTAGAAATGGCGGATATTAGTGATATGAAGAAAGCATTCGAAGACTTTGTACTTACTGATACATCCTTTTCTGTAAAAAATGTAGGTATGGCACTCTACGACTATGACCAAATCCTTGAATCTATGAAAAAATTCAATGGTAATGCAAATCCATCCAATTCTTGACCAACAAGATTTTGAGAGTAGTATATGCGTCTATCAACAGCGTTCATGCAAATGAATCGTTGGAGGGTATAAAATAGAAAAGAGCCAGGGACGTCACCTGACTCAATTCTATTTCGAAGATTTGTCGAAAAACGCTACTTCTTTACTGAGACGGTGGCGTTTTTCAATTCACCGTTCTCATGAAGTGGAATAGGTATCCACTTACCAGACTTTGGAGCCCACAGTTGACCGTCATGGTGTAAGTCGACTGCGTTGCAAAGCAATACATTTCCATCGCGTGATGGAAAGCATACCTGCTCGCCCGTGAAAGGTGTCATCCTTTCGTTTTGCTATTCTGATAACAAAGGTGTCACACCCTCGCCAGTTTTCACACAAGTCGACTCGCCTGTGATGCCTATCGTATATATCCGATGGGGTTTACTGGGTAACAGAAAGCCCACATGACAGGCCGACAAGCTTTCGCTTATCAGCTGTCACATGGGTTCTTTGTTAAGTACTCAATTGCTTCGGCTAATAAACGGCGTCGGTCCTGTCAGTTCAGATACAAATGTACCTGAACACCACAATTATACAGCATAAGTGTCAAAAAGGCACAAGTCACGTACTCGTTTTCCAGTACTTTCTCCTAGGCAAGTCCCTTTGGAACGTGGATACGTGACTAAACACTCGTACATGAAAGAGGTTCACGAAATCAATCACCTCATGTTCGAATGCTAGGAAGTTCGCCTTGAAAACGATGAATCTCTCTCGTGACATATAGCTCTGCATCCGCTCGGTATCGACGCTTGCAAGACGCTCCTGCATCGCCTCAATCTCCTTGTATACTCCTGCACGTTTCCATGTTGAGAAAGGAATTTTTAAATACGCATGCCGTCGCATATGTAAGTGTGTGATAGCCATAAGTATGCGAGCATCCTTCACGAGCATAAGCACATCATCTGTGTGTGATTCTTTTTTCATGATAGCAATATGGTGCACGACACTACTCCTTGGAAAAATATTTGTCAAAATTTTTCATGTACACGATGGGTACTTACCTGTAGACCGTGCGGGGTCAAATCGGGTGGTACCCCCACCGCCTTTTCTTACGTTACGCCAGAATGACATCTTTCTGCAGGTCAGGTACCTGCACCATGACGTCATTATGCATATAAAAAGTTCTAATCTCCTTGAACAATCGGAGCCAGACGAAGCACTCTTAGAACTAGAGTGCTTTTGTTATACTGAAAGTATGAAAGCAGTTATCGCGAACGGCTATGGTGGGCCAGAAGTCCTCAGTGTAGTGGAAGCTGAAAAACCAAAACTTAAAAGTAATGAGATATTGATCAAGGTAAGGGCGGCCTCACTCAATTCAGGTGATGTGCGCATGCGTGCACTCGATGGTGGTGACGGATTTAAGGGATTTATGGCCAAGATAGTTATACGGTTGCTCGTAGGAATAATGAAACCAAGACGGATCCCAGGCAGCGTACTTTCTGGCGAAGTTGTCGAGATTGGTGAGAATGTTGCTCGCTTTAAAATTGGTGATGAGGTATATGCAATGGCGGGCTTTAGCTTCGGCGCTTTTGCAGAATATTGTGCGTTGCCTGACAAACGTGCAATTGCTTTAAAACCCAAGACAGCCACTTTTGAAGAAGCGAGCACGCTTGCGTTTGGCGGCAATACTGCAT
>CAZFBT010000002.1:0-45886 GCA_964517185.1 uncultured Candidatus Saccharibacteria bacterium
GTTGCGGTGAAAATAGTCGTATACGTGTAAGGTACAAATGAAGCAGTTGATGATGCTATAAGACTCCCCGCGAGGGTGAGGGTGCCACCAGACCTGAAGGTGGCATTTGCAGGAAGGTGGAGTGTGCCATCAGTCCCAGAACCAGCATTGCCATGTATGGTTACCGTACCGCCTGGGTCAAAAATCTTCTCTGCCCAAACATAGAGCTCATTTCCTGCGCGAACAGAGAGCGCACCAGAGTTTGCGGTGTACTGAATATACGAATTATCATCGCCATCATAGAACGCCATGTTCGCATTCGTAGTCGTAGTGCCAGTCGTTCCTTCGTGACGCACAATGACACGGTTTTGGTAGAGGTGGAGGCCCGAAATGACAGTGTTTGTGGAAGATGCCTTCGTGAAGGTTGTTGCGAGAGTCGATGGGTCGCCGTCAACCCAGATGACAATGGGGGTTGAGGTTGCAATACCATCAGTTCCTATGTTTGTTATAGTGAAGGAAAATGTGCCATTCGCGGAAACGGTTGTCGTCGAGTGGACAGAGACCGTCGAGGTGCCGATGGCCATCTTTATCGTCTTCGAGGAGCCGGTGAGCGGGGTCAGCCCTTCGTCTGAGTAGAGGACGCCGGAGATGGTGATGGGTGGAAGGGTATAGGTAATACGCACTTCGCCTCGCGCACCAGCACAACCAGCTTGGTTTCCACCAGAAGCTCGCCTGCCTCCCGAACCGCCGCCGCCGATCGTGCTTCCGGCATTGCAACCACTCGAGCCCGTGAGACCGGCACCTCCGTTACCCCCGCCTACAGTACCTCCGGTGCCCTGTGTCTCGCCATTGGCCTTTGTACCATTTTGAGCATTTCCCGCAGCACCACCGCCGCCGCCCGATGCGCTCGAGACAACGCCTGCCGCTCCGTTGCCACCGAAGTAGCTCGTGTCCGCAACGTTGCCAGTCGTGGTTGCACCTGCCGTACCGCTCGTGCCTGCGCCTCCAGCGCCGCCACCTTTCACCAGGAAGGTTGAGCTCGCCGAGAACATCGAATCACCTCCGTTTCCGCCGCCGCCCGTACCCGTACCAGCCAGTCCAGGGCTTCCGACAACGACCGTATACGAGTTCCCTGGAGTTACTGAAATCACCTTGAGACCATAGTTGCCGCCTGCTCCACCGCCACCCGAGCCGTTGGCGCCATTTGAACCACCGCCACCGCCACCGGCACCCCACGCTTCAACCGTCACCGAGGTGACCCCTGCAGGTGCGACCCAGGTGGTCGCACCTGGGGTCGTGTATGTATCTGTGGCTGCATGTGCAATATGTACCATACTCAAAAACACGGGAAGGAGAACTGCCACAATCATCCAACTGTGCGCAAGGGATACGAAACGGGAGCTTCGTGGTTGGGGCGAGTGTTCAGTTGTGCAGTGTGTTCCCTGCATGATGACTATTCGGTTAAAGCGCCCCACCCCTGTATGAGCGACGCGAGTCCGGAGAGGGTAACGCGGAGTGTTGTGAGGGTTGTGTGTGTTTGTTTTCATCTTTTTATGCTCTTTGCGTTTTCCGGTGGTTTTGGTACAATACTTAGACAAGTGCCTTCGGGCTCGCTCCCTTCGGGGAGCAAAAATTCCGAAAGTCGTCAGAGCATATCTCTGGCGGCTTTTCTTAATATCTCAAACGTACCTTTGTTGAGGTAGCCGACCTTTTTGACTAATCGCTTTGTATCGATAACTCGCAACTGTGACATAAGCGCAACCGCTTCTTTCCCCTGTACTTCTCCGATTGGTATACGGAGTCGGTGCGAACGTGTCGAGGTCGTGAGCGGGATAATGAGGCACGTTTCCTGTCCGAGACTCTTGAGGATAACGACTGGCCTTCTATAGTCCTCAGGTGAACCATCCTGCTCAGAACCAATGTTTACTCCAAGTGAACACCACCAAATCTCTCGAGTATGAGCAAATAAGACACGGTCGCTGTTGTGTATTATTTTCTTTTTTGTATTCCAGATGTCGAAATCTTTTTGCATACTTTTATGAGGTATTGCTGAGATTGTTAGAATTTTCAGCGGCATCTGCGGTTGTTGTTTCTGGTTCGGGTGTTGGTTCTTCGATGGTCGGTGTCGGCTCTGGGCTCGCTTCGTTAGAGGCAGGTTCCTCGATCTCATCCGCCGGAGGAACCGTCACCTCTAACGGGGTGTCTCCCATACTTCCCCCACCATTCTCTTCCGGCGTAGGGCTCGCCCCGTTAGACGTAGACTCCTCGTCCGAAGTGGGGGAAGTCGTAACGTCTAACGGGGACTGCCTCTGTGCCTGAAGGAGTGCCTTCAAGGTCGCCTCGTCGACGCACGTATTGCCGACACAGAGCACATCGGTCTTGACCTCCTTTGCTGTAAAACGGTCGGCGACGACCTCGACCATCGTGAGAACGCCATCGACGAATCTATTCGCGAGCGCGACAAGGCGGTCGAAGAGAGTCTCATCCTCTTCGCCATTCTCCAGCGTCGAGGTCGCGTTGAGCACCGCGAGTATGTCTTGCTCTGTGGGGATGATGTAGTCACCGAGCTGCACGAACATGAGTGCTTGGCCGATGTGTACCTCCGTGCCGTCGAGCATCAACATCTCAGCTTCCTCGTCGCGGAGCTCGTTGAGCGCTGCAGTGCGCTCGTCTATCGAAATGGTCCTTGGCTTAATGGGGTCGACATCATTTTTCTCGCACGGTGCTTCACCCTCCTCATTCCCCGCTCCATATGAGCAACCGTCCTGCGTGCGCGGATCGACGTTCTTGTTCGTTTCGAGTTTCACTTTTACCATGTCGTCACCGAACTGGTTGAGGTACCCCGCCGAGTATGCTTTCTCACCGTCAAAATCTTCAAGTGCAATACCGACGATGGTTGCGCTCTCCGTGGCCTTCATACCAATGCCCGGAATGGACGAAAGCGCTATGCGGTCTCCCTTCATGATGGGGCCATTCTCGGTCGAAAGACGAATGGGGACGCGTCCCTTCAGCGCGATGGGGTATGCGCTCTCGCCCGCTTTGAGAGAGGTGTCGTCATAGCCAAGCGTCATACCCGGCTTCGTCGAGACAACGCCAATGATGTCGTGCGCGCTCGCTTCGCTCGCGCGCCCAATCGATAACCCGCCCGCAAGCGACACTATTTCCCCCGTTTCAAGTGGCTCGGACGAGAAGTACATTTCCGCGAGGTCGGAGTTGCCGAGCGCGGAGGTCACTGAACGTATCTGGCCAGTCGTTGTCGAAATACATGAGCCGTCGTTATCGACGCAGATGCCACCGCGCGGAATGATGAGACCGGCATTGACCGTGCCGTCGCCTATCGTGGTCGAACCATTCGCCGCAATGATGAATTTCGAGGTACCGGCCACCTGGAGGTCAAAGAACTTTGCTGTTGAGGAGGTGGCTGCAAATGAACCATTACCATTCCCGAAGTTCATCTGGAGGCCAGTGCCCGTGAAAGCCGAAGTGTCCTGGAAGAGTGAGACGAGTGCAGCAGTCGTGATGGAACCAGAGTATGCGCGGAGCGCTTGACCCTGCGTAGTGCCGCGTGTTTCTGCGAAGACACCTGCTGGCACGTATGTGTCGCCCGCGTCGCCCTCCGTCGTGCCGCGGATGCCGAAGGTGCGCCCGAATGCGTTCACGCCCGTGTTCTCGCCCTTCGTCGTCGTGCCGCGGTGCGCCTGCACTTCAAGTCCGCGGACAACGTTGCCGAGCTGACTACTGTCCTGCACGCGAATGATGGAGCCGATGAGCGTCGATGTTGCAGTCGGTGTGTTCACGATGTATGTGTTGTCGCCGTAGTAGAGCGCGTTCTCGACTGAGTTGTTGAACTGGAAGTATTCCTTCAGACCTGCGGTGAGCGCACCTGAGAGATTGGTCCGATTAATGGTGAGGCCGATTCCCTCGGGGGTCGTAGAACCTATGGAGACTCGTCCGTCATAGCCGACCCGGAAGAGCGAGCTCGTTGCGAAGGATGCGGACGTCGTCGTCGCGATGTCGAAGAGCGCCGTCGTCGAGCCGTAGTTGTTCATGATGGAGAACTTTGCCCAGGGGGTCGTTGAGCCGGTCACGACATCGACGTTATATGTTCCCGTACCACCGAGAACGAGTGTGTTGGAGCGCCCGATTTTTGCTTTTGCGCCGATTACAATGGCGTTCGTAAGGTCACCGGCGAGAACATCACTGTTATCACCGAGTGCAACGTTATTGGTACCTGTCGTATTGTTTTGGAGTGCGTATAATCCGAGTGCACTGTTGTACGAACCGGTTGTGTTCTGGTAGAGCGCATAGGGACCGAATGCAACGTTCTGCTGTCCGCTGACACTGTTTCTCATTGCGTTTTCTCCAAGTGCGATGTTGTACCCCCCATCAAGGTTGCTCAATAATGCTCGTTTCCCCAGTCCGACGTTCGCATATCCTGTCGTGTTGTTCGCGAGTGAATCAAACCCAACAGCTATGTTTTCATACCCCTCCGTGTTGTCCAAGAGAGCGTTCTTGCCAATAGCTATGTTGTACGTTCCCGTCATCGGCACCGACGATGACCCGTAGAGGGCCTGGTAGCCAAGGGCGATATTGTCGGTCGCACCCGTTCCGACGAACGAGAACGCCTCATTGCCGAGAGCGATGTTGTTCGTGTTCGAGGAGTCGAGTGGGTTCGTCGACGTTGGTCCGCCATTGAGGAAGATGTTCGCACTCGTCGTCGTGCCGAACATGAGGCGACCATCGCCCCGGAGGGTGAGGAGCGACGAGCCCGAAGACGATGCGAAGCGGAAGAGGTCCTGTGAGCCGGCGGTACCTGTCACTGCAAGTTTTGCTGATGGTGATGTCGTACCAAGGCCCAGCGTTCCCGCAATATACGCATTGAGGGTCGTCGTCGCGCCGCCGGTGATGGTGAGTCCACCCGCACCAGTCCCGTCACCGATGGTGGAGCTGGCATTGATGACGATGCCGAGGGTGGTGGTCGTAGGAGTGATTGCGGTGAGTGAGGCATTCCGTATCCAGTCCTGTGTCCCCCCTGCACCGGACGCATCACTGCCATCGCAGAGGTCTGCCGAGCCGGTGAGTTGGATACAGAGAGCGTTCGCGGTCGTCTTCGCTCCCCCGCCGAAGAGATCGATGGAGTTCGAGACCACGAGCGCGGAGGTGGAGGCGGTGCCGACTACAGTGAGGTCGCTGCCGAAGTAGCCGGTGCCAGCGACTGTGAGGAGACGTGACGGGGTTGAAGAACCGATGCCCACCTTGCCGTCATGCCCAACCCGGAAGAGCGAGCTCGTTGCGTATGATGCCGAAGTGGTCGTCGCGATGTCGAAGAGGGCGGTCGTCGAGCCGTAGTTGTTCTGTATCGAGAATTTCGCCCAGGGGGTTGCTGTTCCTATGCTTACGTTTCCAGCAGAAACAGCTCCACCATTTCCAAGCTCATTCGCATAGATTATGTTACCGATGGAAAGCTGATTGTTACCAGTGGTTGAAGCTACATTCGCTCGATATCCAAGGATAATATTGTTATCACCTTGTGTTTGAAGATTCCCTGCAAAATACCCAATACCGATGGTCCCGGTCCCGACATATCCTGAGAGCGCCCAATACCCAAGGACATTATTAAATTTACCTGTAGTGTTACTGTATAATGCACCGTCACCAAAGGCGTTGTTTCCTGACCCTGTGGTATTTTCCCACATTGTAGTGTATCCAAATGCATTGTTATTGCTTCCAGATACATTCTTTCTCAGCGCACTGTTGCCGATAGCATTATTATAGCTCCCAGTCGTATTGTAATATAAAGGCCCAAGTCCAATCCCAACGTTATAACCTCCTGAGGTATTAGTGAAGAGGGCCTCATTACCAAGAGCAATGTTTTCATAAGCACTCGTACTGTTGAATAGGGCAGTCTTTCCTATGGCGATATTATTGTCGGCTGTCATCGGCACACTCGACGACCCGTAGAGTGCCTGGTAGCCGAGTGCGATGTTGTTTTGATTGAGTGAGGTCGTCGACGCATACGAGTACGCTTGGTTTCCAATGGCGATGTTGTTTGAAATGAGTGAGGTGATGGGGGTCGACGTGGGTCCGCCGTTTATGAAGATATTGTCTGCAGTCGTGGAGCCAAAGGTGAGGACGCCCTTGGTATTTAAGGTGAGAAAGGTGGAGCCTGTGGATGATGCGAATGAGAAGAGTGATGAATTGCCTGAACCGAGGACTCCGAGTGTCGCGATGGGCGAGGTGGAGCCAATGCCGACGCGGAGATTTTGCACGCCTCCCGAGCCATTCGATTCGCCGTAGACAGTGAGGACTGGGTTCTCGTCGAGCTGTGCCGAGTAACTCATGATGGTGTTTGCTGGAGCACTCACGACCGGCATGTCGACCCATGAGACGACACCGGCATCGGTGCCGAAGTTCATCGAACCAAGATTGAGTTGCGCAATGCTCGTCTCATTTGTCGATGCGTCGTAGTAGAAACCGCCACGACCGATGTCGACCGAGCCATCAGCGAGTATCTCGAAGAGGATTGCTTCCGTTGAGGACGAGATACGGAAGAGAGAGGCCGTCTGGCCGGCCGTGCCCGTGATTGCAAGGTTCGCGGTCGGCGTCGTCGTACCGAGGCCGAGGCGACCGCTTGCCGTGAACGTCATGACTTCCGTTCCAGCAGAGAGAAGGTTGAGGATGTCCCCTGCTCCATACTGGGCGAAGGTTGCGGTCGTCGTCGCGGATGAGGTAGATACGGTGAACAGTGCGCGAGCAGAAGTAGTACCCAGAGATAGGTGCTCGGTCGTGTCGGTGAGGTATGTAATGTTGCCCCCATCGGTAAAGAGAGAGGTGCCAGACGTTATGCCTAGAGACGAAGTTGCCCGCGTTTCCCACTTCGCGGTGCCTACGTCGTACACGAGCACCGTGCCTGATGCGACACCCGAGGTATTGACGTCGGTGAGCGAGGCCAGGGTCGATGCGCCACTGATGCCAAGTGATGACGTGGATACCCACTGCACTCCCGAACCTGTCGTCTGGAGGACCATGCCGGGGTTCCCTGACGTTGCGGTACGGTCGTAGAGACCTCCCGTGAGGTGCATACCGCCCGCGACCGAGAGGAGCTGGGATGGGGTGGTCGTACCGATGCCAACGTTACCACCTGAGAGCACCCTAAGGAGCGTCGCTCCTGAAGATGATGCGACATTGAATACATCTCGAGTCGTCGTACCTACAATCGAAAGGCTTGCGACTGGTGTGGTGGTACCGACACCAACCGTACTTGATGCACTATCTACATTGAAGAGATTGCCGAAGGTCGCGAAGTTGCTCCGGACCGTGCTGAGGGAATTGCCAAACGCGAAGAGATTCGAAACGTTATCGAGTGTGTTGCCCGAGCCGAAGAGGAGGGCGTTCGTGATGGTGCCAGTCGCCGTGTTGTTGTCGCCATAGATGAAGAGTCCGGTCTTATCGCCGCTCCCGAGCATGTTGGTGGAGCCGATGACGCTACCAGTGGTGAGATTGCCGAGGAGTGTGTTGTATGAGCCGAAGAGAGCAGAGTCGGTGAGCGTTGCGGTCGAGGAGGCGCTGTTGTACTGGCCGTAGAGGGCGGACCTCAAGATACTTGCCGAGGAAGTGGCAAGGTTATTATCTCCAAAGAGAGAGGAGAATGCTAAGGTTGAGTCTCCACTAAAAGTATTGGCGGAGCCGTAGAGGGATGTTTGATCAAAATATACGTTTTCGGAGAAGGTGTTGTTATAACCGTAGAGGGAAGAGTAGGAGAGGCTTGAGTTATTAGGGAAGGTGTTGTTGTTACCATAGAGGGAGGACATGGTGAGGTTCCCATCGTTTGAAAAGATGTTGGTACTGCCGTAGAGGGAGGAGCCATCTAAGTATGCGCCATCGGAGAAGCTGTTACTGTTACCATAGAGGGAAGATGTGTAAAAGTAAGAAATGCTCGCCACAGAGTTGTTCATACCGAAGATCATGCTGTGCTCCAATGTGTTCGTCGACGTAAGCGTGTTCTGGCCAGAGATGATGGTGCCCAAGCCGAGACCATTCGTCGCGCCGCCGATGCCGATGCTTCCCCCTGCCCCGACACTGAATAGTGTCGTCGTTGCGGTGCCGCCGGTCGTCGAGGCGATGGTGAATAGCGGGGTTCCTCCGGGCGTATTCACACTATTCGATATGGTGAGGAGCGAGGATGGCGACGTTGAACCGATACTGACCCTTCCTCCGAAGTACGCATTCCCCGTCGTCGTGGCACCGCCGTATATGGTGAGCCCCGTCGCACCCGTACCGCCGCCGATGGTCGAGGAGGCATTCACCACGATACCTGCGGTCGTCGAGGTGGGGGTGAGACGAGTGCCGTTGTATGACCAGTTCGATACGCCGTCGCCCGAGGCGGTGAGGACGCCGCCAACGTTCGAGAGACCTGAGCCGAGGAGCGAGGTGAAGTACTGTGAGCCGAGGCCGAGGGTCGTGGTGTAGAGGGTGGATGAAGTAGCGTAAGTGGTTGTCCCCGTAGTGACCGTGAGATTCGGGAGTGACGAGGACCAAGCGACTCCAGACCCAGTTGTCGTGAGGATCTGGCCATTTGAACCAAGTGAGTATGTGTTGTCGTAGATGCCACCGGTGAGCGCGAAATCCCCATCGATGGAAAGGTCTGCGATGGGTGTCGTGGTCGCGATGCCTATCTTCCCACCCGCCGTTGCAACAAAGATGGGGTTCACCCCACTGTAGAGGTCGAAGATGTATCCTGCCCCGTTCTGGGTGATAGAGAGCGCGCTGTCGGGCGTATTGACGACGATGGTCGAGGTTGCGTCGGTACGGACAAACTGGGTCGAATCGAGTCCATCGAGTGTGTTCGCTGAAAGCGATGTGGATGCGACGAACGCTGCAGGTACCGTCCCAAGGATCTTTCGCGGCGACATTTCCCCGTCCCACTGCGGGGTTGTCGAGCCTCCTATTTCGACACCGAGGTACAAGGTCTGGCTGAAATCAACACCTGTGAGTGGAGATGTCGAACCGAGCATGACCGAAAATAGCCCGTTCGTCACTTGCACTTTGTTCGTACCGGTGAGCGATTCGGTCCAGAGTGCGGAGGTCGTCGCGATTGTGGGTGACGTGAGGAGCCAGAAGCGCATGTTGTACGTTCCGTCTGGAACTGCGACGTTCGTTGAATCCGTTAGCTTACCCTGGTAATTGATCTCATAGTTCGGTGCCGCTTCCGACGTCCTGAAGAGCAATAAGACAAGCACGAGGAGTGTCGCCGAGAGAAGCGGATACATGAATGTCTGTGTTTTGAAAGAACGAAGGTGCATGGTGTGTTATCCGTCACTTCCGCTACTATCGGTTTCCATCGGCACCATGAGGAACCGATACGCTCTGCCGTCGTGATTTTTGAAGTGCGGGATTATGATGCCGGTGTCCGGATGCTCCGGATCAAGTGAGACTGACACCTCATCAGAGAAAGAGTCGCGTATCGTCTCGACGGTCGTCGTGTTCATCACCTCGTCGGGGCCTATGACGAGTGCCGTGTGTGTCGTCGTACCAACAATGACCGCAGGAAGTGCTCGCTCCTCGGTTGCTACCAAGGTAACCTCACGCACGGTCACAGAAGGGGCTGGATTGATGAATTCGTAGAATGCGAGCGCGAAACGCTCCAGGAATGAGTATTCCGCTTTCGAGACCTGCGCGGTCTGAGAAGTGGTGGTAGTACCAAAATATCCTACTGCTCCGATGGTGAGCCCGATCACAAGGATGGCGAGCGTCTCGAGAAGCGCGACAGACGCTTTCGGAACCCGCACCTTGAACTGCTTTTCATTCGCAACAGCGTACGCACGAAGTTCTGCCTTACGTGCTTCACGAATGATTTCGCTTCGCGCCTCACGGACTTTCTCAGCATCACTTACAAACCTCGATACCGACTCAGGATCGATGTACCAACGCTTGCCAACTTTCTGACCCCGAATCCTCCCATCACGAGCGAGCATGATGAGGTAGGTCCCGGTGTACCCAAAACGCCTACCTGCAAGCGCAGCGTGAATGTACTCGGTGCCGTCTATCGCAAGTGCTTCCGCCATTACAAAAAATTTTAAATTCCATATAATTTTACTAACTGTTTGCGATTTTTTATAAGCAGTTATCAACACGAAAATATTCCTTCCTGAAGAAAGAATTTCTGGTGGTCCACACTTCTGAGTTTTCTGTTATGCTGTCAATGATTCCCGCGGTCATCCCCACATCTATCTCAGCAGAACGAAAGCACACGAATGATTTACAAAGATTTGTAGCTCCATACTTAACAACTCAAGACATTCTAGTAACGAATCTTAACCATATATCAAGCAAAATCGAACATTCTAAACACATTTGTATTGAAAAATCTCTGAAGTATTACTTCAGAGATTTATTTCAAAATATAGATATCTCGTTTGCTCGAGAAAGTTCAATCTTTGAGCTTTTGCAACTTTTCGTAGGTGCCTAGAGGGTCAACCGTGTAAGTTGTTGTGGTGATCACTTCGGAATCTCCAGAACCTTGCTCAAAATGCCATTGTCCTTCGATCAGGAGGCTTCCTATTGCAATGCAGAGTGCTGTGATGAGGGTGCTTGTTAGCATGTACTGAAATCCGCTAGATTTTGTTTGATTTTGCGGGGTAATAGTTGCTTCTGACTGTGATTTTAGCGTACTGCTACCTTCTGCTGCTTTTGCAATAGGCTTTATCTCAATCTCAGTCACCGAAGTAGCAACGTTGTGCTGTGGATGCTCTTTTGCGGTAATTGGTTCAGGTGTCGTGTACTCGATTTCCTGCTCGCTGAGTCTATCGAAAAAGTCTTTCTTTTTATTGATATTTTCAGTTTTCAGTCTTTGGTCCTTCATCTCGTAATCTTCTGTAACCACAACCTTCCGCCCCCCGAGTGATAGCTTCTCTGTTTTTGCCTCCGTTGTTTCAGGTCGATGTTTAACTATCTTAGGCATGAGAAGAGTGACGCTCGGATCACCGAGATCGTCTGAAACATCAACTACCTTGAGTTTGCCAGACATGAGTATCTTCTTGCCCTCATTCTGAATGATGTACGGTTCTTTCTCATCTAGATCTATGTTGGTCGTAAACCGAGCCCCTCCCTCAGCGTGGACGCGAAGGCGCCTTCCTGACACCGGCAGACGTTCCTGCATCTTTTCTCCCTCAGTCTGAAACTTGAGCTTTCGCTCTTTCTCAATAGGAGGTATGAGATCACTTGGGTCTGTCTCGTAACGAATCTTTATGTTTGTATAGCTATTTTTTGTTTTATTCGACTCCTCTCGTCGACGCTCCTCTAGCATACGCTTTGCTTGCTCACGTGCTTTCACCCGAGATAGACGCTTCTTCTCGACACGGTGCGTGCCGAGCTCTTCCATATTTACATACCACGAGCGACCAACGAGATGTGCATCAACATGGCCGCCTCTGCAGAGTTGCCCAACGTAATCCGAAGTATAACCAAGATCGCGAGCAGCTCGCGATGCCTTCACATACGTCTTGCCATTAAGAACGAGTATCTCCATACATTCCATAGTATACACCTCACACCCGAGATGTATAGATATTCAAACAGGATATCGGTTACACGAGGATCTATTACAATGTATCAATGCTCTTCTTGATGAGGTCGGCGAGAAGCACTGGATTTGCCGAACCCTTTGTCGCCCTCATACCCTGACCAACAAGGAATTGCAAAGAGGACGTCTTACCCTTTTTGAAATCATCAACAACACCTGAATGCTCATGAATTATCTGTTCAACGATCGCCAGCAGATCACCTTCAGAGCTCAGTTGATTAAGACCACGCTCACGAGCCAGCTGAATGGGATCAGAACCTTCAAAAATGACTTCCGGGAGTAAATCCTTAGCAACTCGGGATGTTATCTCATCACGATTGAGCATACCCATGAGTGCGACGAACTGTGATGCATTGGAATTCAATAGTTCTCTTCCAGAATCAAGTAGTGACAAAGTATCCGTGGTTAGATAGTTTGCAGCAAGAACTAACAGTTTATAGTCATCTCCAGCAATATCTATAATTGAGTCATAAAAAGCTGTAAGTGTTCTATCATAGATAATTGTCTCAATCTGTATTCTCGATAAACCGATATCTCTATATTTAGAGCGCCTAGCATTAGGGAGAACCGGTATTTCCTTGCTTAGACGAGATAAAGAGAACTCTGGTATGCTTTCGATATTGAGTTTTGGCAAATCTGGTTCAGGAAAATAACGATAGTCATGCGCAGTCTCCTTGAGACGTTGAGAAAAGGTTTTTCGCTTATTCTCGTCCCAGCCCCTCGTTTCCTGTGTCACCGTCTCCCCCTTTTCTAATAGTTGGACCTGTCGCTTCACCTCATACTCAATAGCATCCTCAACGGATTTGAAGGAGTTTAAATTTTTAACCTCGACCTTTGTGCCAAGTTCATCAGTTCGACTGACCGAGATGTTTGCTTCGACTCGCATTTCGCCACGTTCCATATTCGCGTCCGAGACGCCGAGTGTACGGAGGAGGAGCTGGAGTTCTCGTGCAAACGTACCTGCAGTTTTTGCATCGTGGATGACTGGTTCAGTGACGAGCTCCATGAGAGGAACACCAGCCCTGTTGAAGTCGACAATGCTCCCCTCTCCTTCTTCGTGAAGTGAACGTGCGGTGTCCTCTTCGAGATGCACACGTGTTATAGAGACCCCCGCGAGTGTTCCGCCTTTCACGAGTGGGTACTGGTACTGACTAATCTGATACCCCTTCGGTATGTCGGGGTAGAAGTAGTTTTTACGGTCGAACTCTGTGAAAGCTGCGAGCTCACTCCCGAGTGCCACACCGACCTTAAGCACATGCTTGACCGCCTCCTTGTTGATGACAGGAAGTGTTCCGGGGTGTGCCATGCACACAGGACAGACATGCGTATTCGGTTCTGCATCATGCGGGTCATTCTTCGAGGTACAGAACATCTTCGTTCGTGTTTTGAGTTCAGCATGTACCTCGATTCCGATGGTCGGGGTGTACGTTGACATGCTGGAATACTACCGTCTCTCTCATAAAGAGACAAGTAGAGGAGAGTCCATGGTGCAAAAACGGTGGCGTTGACGGTTCGAGACTCTGATAGATAGTCAAAAAAGTAGCAAAATAAAGACACGAAACGTATTTCAGTCAATATCCTGAGGTATCATACATAATATCTGGCTTATTAAAAGGTCAAAAGCACTTTTTAAAAAGTTTTAACTAAGCGTGGATCTGAATTCTTCAATGAGAGATCGTCTATTATTCACCTGTTTTCGTGCTGTTTTTTAGGTGTGCAACGAGGGTTTCGGAGAGGCTTTTGACACCTTCCCCTTTCTCTGCAGAGATGACCGCGTAGGAAATCTTACGTGACGTGAAGTATGCTTTGGCTTCACTGAGTCGCTCAGCGGTCGCGAGATCTGATTTCGTGAGTACGGCCCATTCCTCTTTTTCAAGAAGTGCTGGATTGAAGCGTTCGAGTTCGGTCCGGATTGTTTCGTAGCGGGTCTTCACATCATCCCCCTCAAGCGAGACACAGTGAAGGAGCATCCTGGTGCGTTCGACATGGCGGAGGAACTTGTGCCCGAGTCCCTTGCCTGCCGATGCTCCGGCGATGAGCCCGGGGATGTCTGCGAGAATGTATCCGAAGAGGTCACCGAGGTGCGGCTCAGTCGTCGTGAAGGGATACGCACCGATGCGTGAGCGCGCGTGTGTGAGCGCATTGATGAGGGTCGACTTACCAGCATTCGGGAAGCCGATGATACCGACATCGACGAGGAGCGAGAGCTCAATCGTGAACGTCCCGCGTTCGCCCTTTTTCCCCTTTGTCGCCTCTTGCGGGGAACGGTTCGTTGAGGATTTGAAGTGCTCATTCCCGAACCCGCCGAGCCCACCACGAAGCACCTTGCACGTCTCGCCCTCCACGCTGAGCCGATATATGCGCTCACGCTCATGTTCCGTGATGGTCGAGCCGACCGGTACATCGATGTAGAGATCTTCGCCATCCTTGCCGCGTTTGCTCTGACGTGCCCCAGGAGCACCGTTTTCAGCCTTGAATTCCTTTGCCCCGGTGTACTTCGCGAGGAGTCCGAGGTCGCGGACCGCACGAAAGTAGACATTGCCGCCCCTGCCGCCGTTCCCTCCTGCGGGACCACCACGGTCGACGAATTTCTCGTGGCGCCACCGAACAACCCCGTCGCCGCCGCGGCCTGCTTGCGCTCCTATGGTGAGTTCATCGACAAACATATATTCAGTGGTCGTCCTCGGTTTTCTGTCTTCCGTGCTTCCGGACGTAGAGGACCGCCAAGGTAAAGACGAGGATAGATGCTACACCGAGCACCGTTAAAAGTACATAGTTCCCCGAAAGTGCGGCATCGCCGAGGTACGCGAATGCGAACCCGAACCAGAGAGTACCGAGGATAGTCGTGTGGACATACTCGCGGAGCGATACCATGCTCACGAGTCCAAGGGCGTAACTCAGGATATCGACGGGAACCGCCATGCGGAGCATGACGAGAAGGAGAAAGTGGGTCTCCTGTGGAATCTGCGCCTCATACCGAGCGAGTGAACCAACATCCATGAAACGTGAGAGAAATGGACGACCGCCATACCGAGCAATGAGGAATGCGACGATGGCACCGAGAACCCAACCCACGATGCTCGCTACAGCGGTTGTGAAAGGGCCGAGGATCGTAGCCGCAAGCGGCACGACTCCAATGGTCGTGAAGGGCGCAACGACCGTTGAAAAGAACATGAGCCCTGTGTACGCAAGGATGCTCAGCATACGATTTTCAGTGCTCAAGGTCACGAACGCCTCGGTGGGAAATTTCACGAAGACGATGATGACGCTCAGAATAATGACGAGCGAGAGGAGCACTGAAGCAAGCTTGTGCTTCCCTCTCCTGAAGAACCTAGTCATTTTTCGTGCTTACTGACAGCAGAACTCACAATGCTCACGATGAGGGAGCCGAAGAGTCCGGTCCAGAATCCAGAGACTGAGAAGCCCTGAACGAAGGATGCGACAAAGAGGAAGAGGAGTGCGTTGATGACGAATATGAAAAGTCCAAGGGTGAGGATGGTGATGGGGAGCGTAAAGAAGATGAGGATGGGACGGACAATCGCATTCAGTATGCCGAGCACAAATGCCGCAATGAGTGCGGTCGTGAGCGAATCGACCTCGATGCCCGGGATGACCTCAGCGACGAGGAGGAGCGTAAGGGCGGTAATGGCAGTGCGTGCGAGGAATTCCCACATAAATTCATTCTACGCGCTTTTTCAGTGCTGTCGAGTTATGAGCACTCAAGGTGAACTGCCTATAGCGTGTCCGTGTATGTAGTAGAATTTCCTCGCATGTCGAGCACTCATCACTCTCAAACTCTTTCGAGTAATCGAAAGAGTTTGTCACTTGCCATCCGTTCTTCTACCAGTAGAAACGCGAACTGGCGAAGCGCCTCGTCGCGTGGAATCAACGCTTTGTTCAAAAAACCCTTCGATTAATCGAAAGGTTTTATTCTCACATCTTCTACTATCCCATTCTGCGTATCAGATCAACTTGTTGGGTGAAGCACTACCAGCACTCTACTACGAAACGAGCTTCCACTCACCCGAAGCAATGAGTGGCTCTGCTTTCTTGAACTTGAGTTCCTTCGTATCGGTGCCATTCGAGATCGTCACTATCTCATTCCGGCCATGTCGCTCTTCGCGGCGAGCAGGGGTTCTATTCCGTGAAGCAGTTTCAGTATTCGTCGCACCACCCGCAAGCTGTGCCTGCGCCTGTGCTTTCCGAAGCGCAGCCTCTTCCCTGTCGACTGCGGCCATCTGCACATTTGGGATTATTTCTGCGATACGGTGAAGCGCGGCTTCCTGCATTTCGCGAAAGAGTCGGACGCTCTCTTTCCGATATTCGATGAGGGGATCCTGCTGTCCATATGCGCGAAGAGAGACGCTCGAGCGAGTGTGCTGCATGACCTCGAGGTGCTCGACCCAGAGGATGTCATATACCTGGAGCATGAGTCGACGGACGATCTCATACCACTTCTCTTCCCCAAACTCACGTTTGCGTGCCTCTATCGAGGCCCTTACCCCAGGAACAACCTCGGTGACCTCCCCGAGTATCACTTCGATATCCTCTCGGGAGCCGAGAAGGAGTTTTCGTCTTCGTGCGTATACGATGACGCGCTGTTGGTTGAGGACGTTGTCGTACGCGAGGACGTGCTTGCGGGCGTCGAAGTGGAATCCCTCAATTTTCTTCTGAGCCGATTCGAGGGACTTCGTGATCATGCTGTTCTCGATAGGCTGATCTTCGGGGATGCCGAACCGTCCCATCATGTTCTTTACCATATCGCTCGCGAAGACGCGCATGAGAGAATCCTCCATGGAGACGAAGAACTGTGTCTCGCCCGGATCACCCTGGCGCCCAGCGCGACCGCGAAGCTGATTGTCGATGCGCCGAGCCTCGTGACGTTCCGTACCGATGACAAAGAGCCCACCGAGTGCCCGTATCTCGTCTCCCTCTTCCTTCGTCGCTTCAGTACCACCCAGTTTGATGTCCACGCCTCGGCCCGCCATGTTGGTCGCGAGCGTCACCTTGCCTTTCTTTCCCGCATCCGCGATGATTTCACCTTCCCGCTCATGATTCTTCGCATTAAGGATCTCGTGCGCGATGCCTGCCTCGGTGAGTGCGGCGCCCAACTGTTCGTTCTTCTCTATGGAAACAGTGCCGATAAGAATAGGCTGACCCTTTGCATTTATCTCCTTCACCCTCTTGATGAGCGCCGCATACTTCCCACGCTCAGTCTGAAAGATGAGGTCATTGTGGTCCTTGCGGGCGATGTCGCGGTGGGTTGGGACAGGGATGACATCGAGCCGGTAGACCGAGTAGAACTCCTCCTGCGAGGTGAGTGCGGTTCCGGTCATGCCCGCGAGCTTCTCGTACATGCGGAAGTAGTTCTGGAACGTGATGGACGCGTACGTACGAGACTCTTTCTGGATGGAAACGCCCTCCTTCGCCTCGATGGCCTGGTGGAGCCCGTCAGACCAGCGACGGCCCGGCTGGAGCCGGCCAGTGAACTCGTCTACGATGACGACCTCGTTATCGCGGACGACGTACTCCTTGTCGCGCGTGTAGAGGGCCTTGGCGCGCACCGCGGTCTCAAGGTGGTGGACGTACTTAATGCCGCGGTCAGTGTAGATGTTCTCGATGCCGAGCATCTTCTCGGCTGCCTCGACGCCCGCGTCGGTGAGAGTGGCGCTCTTCAGCTTCTCATCGACCTCGAAGTGCTCTCCCACGCGGAGCGTCGAGGCTATGCGGGCGAAGACCGTGTAGAGGTTCTCTGAGTCCTCGGCTGGCGCGGAGATGATGAGCGGCGTACGCGCCTCATCAATGAGAATGGAGTCAACTTCGTCGATGATAGCGTAGGCGTGCTCGCGCTGGCGGAGATTCGCGACGTCAAATTCTATGTTGTCGCGGAGGTAGTCGAACCCGTACTCGTTGTTCGTTCCGTACGTGATATCCGCATCATATGCTTCCTTCCGTGTCGACGGCCGGAGGAACTTGTAGAACACCTTGAAGGAACCTTCCGCATCGCGTTCGGCATCATCCTCAATGTGCGCAGAATCATACCGATACGACGTATTCTGATTGATGACGCCCACAGAGAGTCCGAGCGCTGCGTACACTTGCCCCATCCACGCCGCATCGCGGCGCGCGAGATAGTCATTCACCGTGACGACGTGGACACCCTTTCCGGCAAGTGCATTAAGGTACGCGGGAAGTGTGCCGACGAGCGTCTTACCCTCACCGGTGCGCATCTCGGTGACCTTACCACGATGAAGGAGGATGCCGCCGATGAGCTGGACGTCGTAGTGGCGTTGACCGAGCGTTCGCTTCGCTGCTTCACGAACGAGTGCGAACGCCTCAGGGAGTATGTCGTCGAGTGTTTCGCCACCTGAAATTCGCTCGCGGAGCGCACTCGTTCGCACAGGCAATTCGCTGTCCGTGAGCGCACTCATGTCGCCTTCGAGCGCATTGATGCGTTCGACAAGTGGCCGTATCGCCTTAAGCTCCTTCTCGTATGTGGGGCCAAAAAACTTATCTAAAAATGACATGTTATCTATGCTCAGCTGCGAAAATCCCTCCAGTGAGCCATAAGCATAGCATGAAAGTCCGGCCAGAAAAAACGCGAAGAACTTCGCGCACAATAGAAAACAGCGGACGAACGTCCGCTGTTTTCTGCTCTGTGGAGCAAGCGACTACTTGCGCTTTGCTGACTTTCGCTTTGCGGTCTTCTTCGCCTTTCGCTTAGCTGGAGCCTTCTTTGCCTTCTTCTTGACTGGCATGTGGTAAGTGAAATTGAATACCTGGTAATCAATTCGACCGCATTGTTCTCCTTCCAAAGAGCATGGTGTCGAGAGAACTTCTGCTTACGTATATTATCCAGAATAAAAAATTTTTATACAAGAGAAAAAATTTTTTTGTGTGGATAAGTTTCACACAGAAGAATTTTCAAAACGTTTTCGCGCATGAGATTTTTCAAAAAATTTTGCGCACATCACGCGAGCGTGACGACCTCACGTTCGATACTGATACCGAGTTCTCTTTCGACACGCTCATGTATCATTGCGGCGAGACGCTCAACGTCCTCCGCACGACTGCCACCATGATTGACGATGACGAGCGCCTGCTTCTCGTGAAGTCCTACCGCACCATCGCGGTACCCCTTGAGGTTGAGGATGCGATCGAGCACGAACCCGAGCGGGAGTTTCATGTCACCCGAAGGCACCGGTATCTCTGGCAAGTCTGGAAAACGCTCCTGAAGCGCCTTGAATTTATCACGTGACACGACGGGATTCTTGAAGAACGAGCCTGCAGTACCTGTGACATGCCAGTCTGGGAGCTTCGCGGTACGAATCGCGATGACTGCATCGCGGATGGCAGTGAGTGTCGGAGTGACAGTCTCGAATCGTTTTGCGAGCTCGCCATAGCCGACCTGCGGTCGCGCTTCGCGGATGAGTCGGTATGTGACCCGAGTCACTATGAGGTGCTTCCCCCCAGGCCGCTTGAAGTACGAATCACGATAACCGAACTCGCAATCCGTGCATGACAATGTAAGACGTTCGCCACTTATACTATCGATGCAGTCAACCGACTCGATAAGGTCTTTCACTTCAACTCCATATGCGCCGACGTTCTGTACCGGCGTCGCACCAACCGTCCCTGGAATGAGGGAGAGATTCTCCATGCCCCAGATGTCTTTGTTCACCAGTGCTCCAATGAGTTCGTCGAGCACGACACCCGCGCCCGCGGAAACGAGAACATCCTTGCCCTCCTCCGCATACGTGATATCCGGGATGGCTATTCGTATGACGAGGCCACGGACACCCGCATCCGAAACAAGCACATTCGAGCCGCCACCGAGGACGGAAATCGCCACATGCTTTTCCCTTGCCCACGCGAGTGCCGAAAGGAGTTCACCTTCGCTCATCACATTCACGAAGAATTCAGCAGGTCCGCCGATGCCGAAGGTTGTATACGGTGCGAGTGGGATGCCCTCCTCGACATGAAGCGCAGTCATATGCGGGACTTAGTATACCGTATACCCTGCACGAAACTCGCCATACGAGACGAGCTGGGTGGTGCCGTTCCCCAGTGCGTGCATTAGGGCGTGGGTGTGCTTTCGGCGCTCACCTCTCATTCTGGAGTCTGCCCGGGTATCTTCCCCATGAGAAGATCCGCTATGAATTGCTTCGCCTGTGGTTCGAACTCGGGGATGTCCGCTGCTGCTTTGTTGAGGGTTTCGATCGCGGCATCGCGGTCTCCGGACTCATTCTGTATGTACGCGAGATTCGTGCGCGCCTGCGTGTCTGAGGGATTCGCCTCAATACGGTACTTGAAGAGTTCGACGAGGAGTGGATACTCCTTTGCCACGTAAGTCGCCTGCACGGCGAGATCGCTCTGCGAGAAAGCCCGCCGAGCATCTTCGGTATCGAGGAGCCCACGGGCCGCATCAGCATTGCCATCGTAGAGCAGACCGATCGCATAGTAGTGCTTCGCCTCGGTATACGATGTATCGAGCTCATACGCTTCCTTAAAAAGTGTGGTCGCGGTCGCGTATTCGCCTTTCTGGAGGTGTGCGAGTCCCTGCTCAAAAATGATCTGCTGTTTTTTGGGTGAGAGCTCACGTGCCTTCACAAGCTGTTCGATTGCTTTGTCGACCTGCCCGCTCATCCGATAGAAGGAACTGATGAAGACCCGCACGCGAGCATCGTCCGGCTTGTTCTCGACTTCCTTGAGAAGCTCCTCTTCGACTCGCGTCATGTAACGCTGTTTGAGCTCATCGGAAGCATTGGGAGCATTCTGAATGTTCTGTGCCTGACGAGTCATCTGCTCGCGTATCTCCTGATCCGCGAACGAGCCGCGAGAGAGCGCGCGCTCGAACGCATTGAGCGTTCCCTCGGGAGTCTGGGTACGGAATGCGTCGATGATGTCTCGAGCGGCAAGGATACCTGGCGCATTCACGAAGTAGAGAGTGGCGACGAGCGCGACGCCGACGACCGGCGCCGCAATCTGGTCAATAATTGAGCGGTCCACCTTCGCCCCTTCGACGCGAGCGACTGGTGATGCGACACGCGCGTGGATCAAGCCGAGAAAGGCAGCGTAGTAGATATAGCTAACGATGTTATCGAAGACAAAGAGGTTGTGAAAGACGTATCCTGCGAAGAGTCCGAGAATGACGCCACGCTCGATGACTGTGAAGGATTCGTCCTGTCGTATGAGCGGCCGAATGAAGAGATAGAAGAGTGCCGCACCGAGAATGGAGAAGTACGCAATGAAACCTAACACACCGCCTGCGATGAGCCAATCAAAAACAATGTTGTGGACTCGATCGTACCAAGGCTCAGCAAAGTAGATGGAGGGGTCGAACTGTTTGTTGAAGACGTAGTTGAAATTGCTCTGCCCCCAGCCGAGTACGGGCCGCTCCTTGAACCCCTCGAAGGCCATCTTCCACACTGTAAAACGAACGTTACCTTCAGAGAGGGTGATGTTCGCGACTCGGCCGAGATAGGGGTTCTGCTGGATGAACTCGGACTTCCGGAACGCGATGAAGAGTCCAACGATGACGACAAGCGTGATGAGTCCTCCAGCGGCGAACTTCCGCACGCGCGGGTACTGTGTCGAGAAGAGCGCGATGTACGCGGTCGTGACGCCGAGTCCGCCCACGAGACCGAGAATGGTACCGCGAGTCGCCGTCTGGATGAGGAGGTACGTGAAGAGGGCGACAAGTGCGCCGTAGACATACCGCATCCCCACTGACTTCGTGCGAAGGAGCATGTAGAGCGCAATGAAGACATGGAAAAGTGTGTAAATCGCCATGTACGCGGAATTTCCGAGTGTCCCGTCGAGGCGCCACCCGCCTTGGTTGATGGTGATGTTCCCCGAGAGCTGAGCAAAGGCGTAGAGTGCGAGGATGACGCCAGCCGCTAGTGTCGCATTGAACCAACGGTCCCAAAGCTTATCAGTCGAGAGGACGCTCCCCATGACGAGGAAGAAGAGGAACGCATGAACGAGGGTCACATATCCCTCCATACGCTCGTAGTTGCTCCAAAAGCTGGCATTCGGGTCAGCACCAAACGCATTCGCGAAAACCATCACCACGAGAAGTGATGCAAAGCCTGCGAGTATACAGGAAAACTTCGGTCGATAGCGAGGCTCGTAGAGTGCGAGGATGACCCACGCCGCAAAGACGATCTCGACAATGATCCGAAAGGTGAAGTTCTTACCCGTGATGAATGGGAAGAACATCGAGTTCGCGATGATGAGGGGGATAAAGGGGACGGCGAAGATGCCGAGGTACACGAGTCCTTTTGCGATGTCTTTCATCCCGTTAGAAGTTATTGATTTCTCTAATAAATCTCATACTGACCACAGTGCCTACTCTGTCCAGAATAGCAATTTGCTCTCTCATAACTTCCAACGGATTCATCGTGAAACGATACACTAAAATTAATAGCTACAGTGCCGTGCCAGGAACTATACCACACTCAAAACCTCGTATAAAACACAAAAGTCGGACCCTCGCGTGCTGCTATTTTCGTGTGATAACACCACGCGCAACGAGAAGATCAAGAATGCTCTCGACGAGTTCCTCTGGGGTTGCTTCTTCAGTCTTCAAGATGAGCTCGGGCCGCTCTGGCACCTCGTACGGGTCGTCGATGCCAGTGAAGTTCTTGATGAGTCCCTTCTTAGCTTTCTCATAGAGACCCTTCGTGTCTCGTCGTGCGCACTCCTCGAGTGATGTGTCGACGAAGAGCTCAATGAACTCGCCATAGTGTTCGATGCGGTTCCTGACCTGACGACGCGCCTCGCGGTACGGCGCGATGAGCGCCGTGATGACGATGCCACCGTGGCGGACAATCTCACCGGCAACGAACCCTACTCGGCAGACGTTCTCGTCGCGGTCCTCCTTCGAGAACCCGAGTCCTTTCGAGAGGTGATCGCGGATGACATCGCCGTCAAGGAGCGTCACCTCGCGGTCCTGGAGCTCCTGGAGCCACGCGACGAGGAGCTGTGCGATAGTCGACTTCCCCGAGCAGGAGAGCCCGGTGAAGAAGAGGCAGACTCCCGGACGTGAGTCACGCCTCGTGCTCTCGCGGAGTATGTCGATGGATTCCTTAAAGGAGAACCACTCGGGTATCTCCTCTCCCTCGCGGAGACGGCGGCGGAACTCGGTGCCAGAGATGTTCTCTATCTCATCCTCATCGGTGACCTCACTCGTCGCGACGTAGGCGCCTCGCGTTTTCGAGTACGCGAGCTCATCCGAGTCGACGATAGTGATGCCGACCTCATCGGCGAACTTGAGTGCGAGCTCGCGCGCCTCATAGGGCCCATAGAAATCCTTACCCTGCTTGTCCTTGCCGGGCCCCGCATGATCGCGACCAACAATAAAGTGCGTACAGCCGTAGTTCTTGCGGATGATAGAATGCCACACTGCCTCGCGGGGTCCACCCATGCGCATCGCGAGGGGGAGGAGCGAGAGTTCGGTGAAATCCTTCGCGTAGTTCGTGTGGACGACGTGGTATGTGCGAACACGGGTCACGTAGTCGATGTCGCCTGGTTTCGTCATGCCGACGACCGGATGGATGAGGACGGGTGCACCGGTCTTCTCGTGCGCGCGGCGAACGAGCTCGAAGTGTGCTCGGTGCATGGGATTCCGTGTCTGGAATCCAACGACCTTGTCCCACCCGCGCTCCCGAAAGAGCGCCTTGAGCTCCGTGGGCGTCCGTCGCCACGCCTTGAAGTCGTGGCGAATGGGTAGCCCGAGCATCGTCAGCGTCCCGCCGAGGTACACGTCGCCCATCTCCTCCATGAGGTACTGGACGCCGGGGTGTGTCCGGTCCTGCGTCCCATACACCTTGAGCGCCTCATGGTTCTTGTTCGGCGTGTAGCGCGAAGAGACCGCCATGATGGCGAGCGGGTTCCCGAATGGGTCACAGAGAACGATGCGGTCACCTGCGCCATAGGGCGAATCCGCCTCGACATCGAGCACAATGGGTATCGGAAAGAGTGAACCGTCCGTGAGCCGCATCGTCTCGACGACCGACTCGTAGTCTTCCTTATCCATGAAGCCTCTGACCGGCAGGAACCCGCCAACAAGCATGACCTCAAGGTCATGGAGTGCTCGACCCTTGAGGTTGAGTCGCGGGAGCGTGAGCAGATCGTCCGTCATAACTGGGTTTGGCATAGGGACAGATAATATCGTACTTGTGTGTCTGTATTCAACACCCCCTATAACCACCAGGTACTAGGAAAGTTGTACGCGAACGCCCGCCCCTCCGCCTTTGGCGGAGGGGCGGGCGTTCGCCCCACTCCTTATTCTCTATCTTCTATCCCCTTTTTCTAGCTCTTAGCCATTGCTGTTAGCTGTTAGAAACGGTTCAGTGCTCGATTCTCAAATTTTCTATATTCTCAATTCAATATTCAATATTCTCTATCCTCTATTTCCAATTCCCTACCCCCTATCCAATATTCCCTATCCTCTATTTCTATATTTTCTATTCCCTATCCGTAGAGCTCGCTGTGGGTGCCGATGAGTCCGAAGGTGATGACCTCGTCCGCTTCACGCTTAAAGAGCGCGCGTACGTCGCCGGTGACATTCATACTCCAGTATCCTCTGAAGCGCCCCAGGAGCGGATGTACGCGCAACAGCGGATGGAGCGGTTCAGTCATGAATAGGTCGATACGTTCGTCAAATCGCCTTTGAATAGATGCGGGGAGCTTCCGGTACTGTTTCTTGAACGTCGGCGTATACCGCAAATCCATGCGCTACCGCTTAAGGTCGGCGATGAATGCTTTGCGGTTCTTGAACCGCTTGCTCACCTTTCCTGACACGATCTCCGACTCGACCTGTGCGATGAGCGATTCGAGCTTGGGCGTCATCGGCTCGGGAGCGAAGAGTTCGATGCGGCGAGTAGCGACGACCTGTCGGAGGTACGCCTTGATGAGCGTACTAAGCGTCAAGCCGGTGCTCTCCGCAACCTCCTGCGCCTCCTTCTTGGTCTTTTTGTCTATTTTTACGCTAATGACTGTATCCATATACTACAAAGTATATACTTTGTAGTTTCATTGTCAATCTCGCAGTTACGCGCGAGTGCACGCCTCTTCTCTCTTCTCTATTTCTGTATTCTCTATTCTCTATTCTCTATTTCTAAATTTTCTCTATTCTCTATCTTCTATCCTCCGCCTGTAGAGCGTAAAGAAAGGGTCAAGATACCAAACACGATTCCGCAGATGACGACCCTCCCAATTCACTCACACGCCTATACTGGCATGCAAAGGAACTGCGAATTGATCGTATCCAGGTGTTCAGATTGTAAGTGTATCAATGATCGCAAGGAGTGGGTCAATATGCGATTGCGCAAGATACCCCTTTTCCACATATGACCGTAGGGTCGCCTCAAGATCATTCAGAGCACGTACCTCAAGTGGCTCGAGCTTCGGGTTTGCGGCAACAGTTGTATCGAGTGCCTCAGCTTGGTGGGTGAGCGCGACGAGATAGTTCTTGTACACTCGTGCGAGCGGCAGCTCCTGAATGCTCGCATAGAGCTCTGCATACATAGCCGGTATTGAGACAACCTCACCTTCCGGCGTTAGCACGACATCGACGGTGCCATCTCCATCCTCGTCGACAGAAAGATTTGCGAGTGCACCGTTTTGATACTTGGTGTGAATGGTAGTGCTCGGGGTAATGGTAGCGATGTAGGCCTCGGCAATGCTTTCACGCGCATCGCCCTGTAGCTTTTCGAGTGTCAGCGTTACACTCCCAAAGTCGGTACCCTTTATTCGGACACTGTACGTACCTCCCTCAGGTACCATCACATAGGCACTTCCTCCGAGTTCGAAGTACCTGCTCCCGGGTATCTCTTCTGATGGAAACACGTCGTCCCCCCGCTCCACCGTGTTGCCGGATGGATCAACCAGTGAGAGAGACACCGGTGAGTGGACGCCATAAAGCAACCAGTCTGTATCTTCGCTCGGTTTGTCCTCCTCAACAAAGCGAACGTTCGTTGATTTGCCGATGAGAACATTTTTCACAAGACTCTGCAATGCATCACTCTCCGTAATATCAGCATGCGATACAGCGTTATCGCTACTGTCGTTCTCCATCGCACGAAGGTTGAGATAGTACGTTGTATTCTCTCCCTCATACGCTTCGGCAGAAGCCGCCACCACGGTCTCATCGCCGTAGGGCGTGAAGAGCGGGTATGGTTTGTAGATGACTCGTTCAACGCATGAGGGCCGCTGCGTACCCGGCTGTACGACGCAATACTTATCCTTGAACTCTCTGTACTCAATGCCGCTAAGCGTATTGAGTCCCACACCGACGATCTCAACGACCTTTATGCCCGGCAGTGCGGCCCAGTCATCGAGAAGCGCTTCATGGTCGTGGTATGCCGATTCGAGTATAGCACGATTCACCGTGAGCGCCTTATAGAGTTTATCCGGGTCATCTTCACGTCCATCGGCCTCACCGGTCATGAAGTCGAGTAGTTCGTCTGACGTATCAATGGACTCTCCGTACGCATTTCGAAACTGTTCCGTCGCCTCGCCCTCTCTGAACGTGATGAAGGGCGTACCGTTCACGTCAAAATACTTCGGTGAGGGTATGAGCCCATGCGCGCCCGGCATATTCCTCGTGACCTCCCGCACCGTGCCTGCGTTCATGATGAGGCCGAATAGTGAGCTCTGATCATACCCGTGGAGCAACGATGCGACTGCCTTCGGGGTGCCGAGCTGCGGGGTGCCGATGAATATCACTCGGTCGACATACTCGCTCTTCCCCACGCGCTCTAATTGCGCCATGATCGCCTTGGCGAGGAGGCCGCCGTTCGAATGGCCGATGAGGGTCACCTTGCCTGTGAACGAATCTTGCGCAAGTGCTTCAATGCGCTCGACCGCTTCGCGTATCTCATCTTCGTACCGCGTTCCGTTCGTCGCTATGTCGTTTACGCTATACCGCCAATCATACGCATACGCCTCCCAGTCCTCGATGGCCGCGTCTGCCACCAGTGCATCAAGGAAATCCTCAAATCCCTGATACACATTCTTGATGCCAAAGACCTCATCGAGGATATCCCGCGTGTACACATCTTCGATGCTCTCTCCAGATGCAGTCATTGCGAGCTGACTGATGTCTTGGTTGCGGTTCGGCTCCCAGAGCTGATCTTCGGTACCGAGGAGCCCATCTTTGTACAGACGGCTCGCCTGGATGCCCGGGAGAAATAATATGCTTGAAGCTCCGTTAGGTTCAGGCTCACCGTCGTCGACGGTCATAGCCAGGATAGCCGCGAGGAGCGCGTTGGTCTTTGCAAGAAGGTCGTCGTACTGCGCTTCGGACACCGTCCCCGCCTCGAAATCCTTCTTGAGCTTCTTCAGAAATGCGTTGAGCTGCTCCTCCGCCTGCGCGTACTTCGCACTGTTGAAGAAATCCTCGAGCTTCCCCAGGTGGGCCATGTACGGTCCGTACACCCCCGGCCCAAACTCATACCCCTCCACCGCCCCAATGAGTTCCTCCAAGAGCTCGTATATGTCCTTCTCCTCCCCCTCCTCGTCGCCAACCTCAAATGTGATCTCTAGATATGGGTCTTTCGATTCCCCTGTTTCTTCAGATGAATAGTATGCGATACCAGAGATTCTCCAATAGTTATCGTTGTTGATTGTTTCCTTGTTCTCAATATCGTGTCCCTCCCGAATGCAGAGCTTTGTATATCCCGATTTATCTATCCAACTAGTGCCCACTTCATTAAGCTCGAACACAAGAGGTTGTTCAACCAGAATGGACGAGAGGTCCATATCTGCGGCTCCCTTCGTTGGGTTCTCAAGTGTATTCCCGCAAGTCTCAATATCATCACCAGAGAGTGCTGTAGAAGATGCCTGGAAACTTTGAAGTACGTTCATGTATGAATATGCATCATCGTATTCATCGTCAACATACGATGGGACCACAACTAACTTCGCTGAAGTAACATCAGCATTGGCTGGAATTATCGAGGTATCGAATGAAATGAATGATCTATGAATTCCAAGGTAACCCTGTATCGAATTATATGCACCCAGGTAGGCATTGGACATGTTGGTGGGGTAATACGAGGGACCATAGTATCCATTCGTGGAAACGTATTGGGTTGACCAACTGCTTGGATATGGATATGTCTGTATACTCCAATCCGATTCATGTGAATATATTCGTAAAGTTTGTGTGTTTGCTTCAGCAGCTTTTACAATACCGAAAGTAGAGACTAGAAGTACTACTGCGATCCAAGTGTAGGATTTGAAACCCATGATAATGAACCTATGTTATTAACAAAACATTGAACGATATAATAAAATACCGTTATGTTGAATTATCAAAGTTCAAATTGTGAATAAATTCTTTCCCGTACTAAAATGCTGGAATCCGTAGTTACAACGAATGAGTTATATGGTCCAACTAATCACATGTGAATAAGATAAAATCAGCCATCACACAATTCCTGCTTTGGAGCCAGAAATACACCAAAGCTGACATGAAGTATGTCGCAAAGAATGGCTCCTGGGTCGTTTTTGGGCAGTTCATGAACAGTCTCCTATCGCTCGGACTCATGGTTGCCTTTGCAAACTTGCTTCCGAAAGAAACCTTCGGTCTCTATCGGTACATCCTCTCACTCGCTGGCATTCTCAACATCTTTACTCTTACCGGTATGAACAACGCCGTATCGCGTGCCGTCGCAAGGGGAGAAGAGGGTGTGCTTAGGCCAGCTATTACCTACCAGCTCAAGTGGAACATGCTCATGTTCGCGGCTTCGTTTACACTTGGCGGATACTATCTCATACAGGGAGATAGTATGCTTGCTATCTCTCTCTTCGTCCTCGGCTTCTTCGTGCCCCTAACACTTGCATTTAATACCTACGGTGCATACCTTGATGGAACAAAAAGATTCGGACTTGCAAATATATTGAGTGTGGCATCGACTTTAGTCTATTCAACAGGAATGTTACTTTCCCTTACGCTTACTGATAATATTCTCTGGTTAATAATCACTTACTCACTTGCCACATTTGGCTCCTCATTTGTATTTTATGTATATACCGTCAGAAAATTCTCACTCCCAATTTCAGAAAATATAGAAGATACAAAGAAGTACGGGAGAGAACTCACCTACCTGCGCTTCATTGATCCTATTGTGTCCCAAATCGACAAGATCATTCTTGGAAGTTTTTGGGGTGCGGGTCAACTGGCAGTTTATACTCTTGCCTCGGCAATTCCCGGTCGGGTAATTCTCTTCCTCAAAAGCTGGATAGCTATAGGTTTTCCAAAATTCTCTGAAAAAACACCGCATGAACTCGATATGGTTTTTTATCGCCGTGTCTTTCAAGGTATGCTAATCGGCCTTTTTGTTGCAATTGCATACGTGCTCTCTGCACCGCTTATATTCAAATACCTCCTTCCACAGTATCTTGATGGACTATTCTACTCACAACTTCTCTCCATAAGTTTTATCTTTGCTATCCCGAACCGCTATACTAGTCTCCTTTTTACCTCACAACGTTGGTCGAAAGTACTTTTTAATCGCACACTCGTCGCAAGTGGTCTACAAATTGTGCTTTACACACTCTTTGGTATTTTGGGAGGTATTTTGGGCCTTGCGTTTGCATACATCTTAAACACAGGGATCGGCGTGATGCTAAATATCTTGATGTGGAAGTGGATGAACAAAAGTTTAGCAAAATAGACATTACGACAAAATAAAAAATGAATTGGTCTATCGTTATCCGAATCCATACGAATAGATCATGGCACCTTAATCCATATCGAATGTCCATTAAGGTTATACACAAAACGCCTATCTAAACTTTTACTCTCTTCATTCACAAAACGAGTGATGCCATCGCACGTCTTGAATCCGTAGTCATCAAAAACAACAATTCCTCCATTTGAAAGTCTTGGCCAAACCCATTCAATGATCTCTTTTGCAGACAAATAGACATCAACATCAATATGACAAAACCGAAAGACCTCATCCTCTATATGAACACCTGTTTCATCTGGGAAAACTCCTTCAAGAATCTCAACATTTTTCAGGTTAAGCTTTTTCATCAGTGCACTAACAGTACTATAGGATGTATCGGCATGTTCTCCTCCATAATAACTTGAGTCTTTTTCTCCGGTTTTCACGACTCCTTTAAACGTATCACAAAGGTACACTTTTTCTGTCAGGCCGAGTTGCTGAGCATGTGAAGCAATGATTGCCCCACTCCCACCTCTCCAAGTGCCCACTTCAAGGAATGCTCCTTGAGATTTTTTTGATTCTTCAACGAGCAACCACAATACATAACCTCGATACTTGTCAACAAGGGTGAATGGTCTAGCTGCTTCATAGATACGTTTAAATTGTTCATTGCAATTCCAAGGAGCGTATGAAGCTTTAGGAAATAATCGTTCATACTCCGTAAGTATTTGTACATCCTTCTTTATGACAAAGAGTTCATAACCAAAAAATCTAATAGTTGATTTAAGTAATGAATATATAAATCTAAGCATAGCAAGAAGTTTTTTCTTTCAGTACATCGACAACGGAATGGGTGTCGCCGCTAACTCTCATTGTATTATTGCACACAATAGTCTAAATAGCGTCTCAAGTATATAATTAGCCAAAATTTTAATTTATTTTCTTACCCAACTCACGTTATGAACGTTCTAGGTCTTAAAGTGATAGGACATGATACCGGTGCCGCTGTTGTCTCTGGAACTCGAGTCGTTGCTATAGCTGAAGAGCGGTTAAACCGTATAAAGCATTCGCCTAATATGTTTCCGCGTCTCGGTATTGACTACTGTCTTCAGAACCTTGAACTCAAGGATAGCGATATTGACCTCGTTGTTATTGATCAGACAGGTCTTCCAACTCAACTTAGGATGCTTGAGATATTCAAACGTGAGACCGGTGATCGTTTCAAAGATGCCAGAGCACTCGTCATTAACCACCATCTCGCTCATGCAGCATCTGCTTTTTTTTGCTCTCCATTTAAGGAATCTGCAGTGCTTGTATACGATGGGACAGGGGAAAAGTTTGTGACCCACCTCGGAGTTCATGCAACCGAAACTGATACACTCTACATGGGCAGCGGGAGCAAGCTTTATGAGATTTTGAAGAATGTCCACATTCGTGAGGGTGGTCATTTTCCGTACACCTTCGGCATTGGAAAACTCTATGAATTTATTACTCGATACATAAATCTTGGGGAATATAACGAAGGAAAATTGATGGGGCTCGCGCCGTATGGCAACGACTCAGTGCTCAAGAAGCACCCATTTGATGAATGGTGTCGCGAGTACAACGGGCACATCCTCTGCAATAGCAGAATCACCTACCCGGGGAAGCAGCTCTCCGCGCCCGGAATGAGTCTAAAGGCGCGCGTCCGAAGAAGGATTATTGCTCTCGCCCGTCCGCTCGTTCGGTTCCTCGCGGGGAAACTCACCGAGGATGGCCTCTACGAAGTCGAGATTTTCCCGGAGATTGAGCTCCCGAAGCCGAAACGGACCAATGAGCAGCTCCCCGACACCTACTACTCGTCGGTTGCGTACGCGGCGCAGAAGGTATTCGAGCGCGTCGCGGTTATGTTCGGACTGAAGCTCAAGAACATCACGCAGTCCGAGAACCTCTGCGTCGCCGGAGGCTGCGGACTCAACATCGATGCGAATATGAACTTCCTCTCTGAAGTCGGCTTCAAGAACATCTTCGTCCAGCCGGCATCGTCTGACACGGGTATTCCGCTCGGCCTCGCACTCTATGGTGCACACGTCATTGCCGGAGAACCACGTTTCTATAATATGGAGAGTGCGTCACTCGGGCGAACGTATTCTGAAGCAGAGATACTCGATGCCCTCAAAGAAAGAGCGAGCGATATACGTTTCACAAAACAACCACAAATCGCATCAAAGACAGCAGCACTCATTGCGGAAGGAAAAATCGTTGGATGGTTCTATGGCGGAGGAGAATACGGACCGCGAGCACTCGGACATCGTTCCATTGTCTGTGATGCACGAAAACACGATATGAGAGATGTATTAAACCTCAAAGTCAAGCACCGTGAACCCTGGAGACCTTTTGCAGCATCGGTACTGCGAGAACGCGTGAGTGATTTCTTCGAGTTCGATGGGTCGAGTCCCTTCATGGTACTCGCAGCAAATGTCCGGAAAGAAAAACGGGGCAGTATTCCTTCCGTGACCCATGTCGATAACACCTGCCGCATCCAAACCGTCACCAAGGAGGCGAACGGGAGATATTATGATGTCATTAGGAACTTCTATGAACTCACTAAGGTTCCCCTCATTTTAAACACATCATTCAATCTCGGTGGAGAGCCAATTGTCGAGAGCCCAAAAGACGCGCTCCGCACATTCCTTGCGACCAAAATGGACTACCTCGTGCTTGAAGACTACCTTGTAGAAAAGGTGAAACAAAAAGAAGTATAGAGAGGGTCCTACGTCAGGCAAGGTTGACGTAGTGCTCGACCTGATTCACAACCCACGCACTTCCATTCATGTGTGGGTCGCCGAAAAATTTATTACGTATCTCTCCAAGTACTTCTTTGGGTATATTCTTGCTCTCTCGGATTACGGCAAGAAGGTCTGTGGGGTTCTCTGCAAATAAGCGGTGCTTTGGGTCGAACGTCTTCATGTCGAAATAATCGCCCCACTTCTTAGTCTGAAAGAACACGAATGGTTTGTCCAAATTGACCGCTTCAATGACTCCAGTACTCTGACATCCGACTGTGATGTCGCACGACTTGATAGCTTCGTGCATCGTACCTTTTAGGATTCTCTGCGGGCCCACTGCCTTTAGTATGTCTGGACGGTGATTCTCTAGCCACGCTTCGAAAGAATCATGCGTGTCCCTGAACTTAATATATAGATCGAAGTCCTTAGTAGAAAGGAGTACTTCGAGATATGGAATGACTTCCTCAGGAATCGCAACTACCTCTGAAACAAACAGAACTCTGAGGCGACCACCCGAAGGTGCAGCTTCAACCACTGGTTCACGATTCAGATTCTGTATCGGCCTCATTGGGCCAGAAACGAACACTTGGTCAGTGGCATACGCATCGCTGTATTTCTCGAAATACTCTTGCCACCATTTGCTCCATACGCCATACCTGTCTACAGACAAACGTTTTTCTCCCCTGAAACCTTGCATGAATTCGTAGAGATTGTAGTGACGTGAGGCTACACCGTGGAGTATGCCGACAGTCGGGATCTTGTTGAGCTTGCATCCTAGTACCGTATGAAAGTTCCGTTCCGTAGTCGCAGGTATGATAGCAGCTCGTACCCCAATCGCGCGTGTTATCCATTTCATGATACGGATTGATATAACATCATCGTATACAGTGAGAAGGTACTGGGTCGCAACTGCTAACTTGAAACGAAGCTCTGGGTCATTGATTGGCGTCAAAACTGACGGCCCGAAAGCTTTTCGAGCTCGCCAGTGACCTAGTGTGAGAATGCTCAAAAATCTCCCAATGAATACCACCGCTTCTGTATATATGACTGGGCGACGTCTAGTGTACGCGTGCTTGAGAATGATATGAGAAGGTTCAAGGCTTCTGACAAATTCAATGAAGGGCAGTTTTTTCTCCCTGAGCGATTCATAGATAAATCGCATGCGAAAATCATGGTCGCGCCCAGTCTCAAACTTATCACCGGTTGAAACGAGAATCTTCCTTCGCATGAGCATAAGAAGCGGTACAAAGAGAATCGTGAGTAGTATCTGCACAAATACGCCAAAAGGAAGCGGGGAGGGGTTCCCGCCCACTGAACCTTTAATGATCTCCACCTTACGATCGAATGCGCCGAGATAGCATTTAAATAGGCTCGCGAAGGGCGGTTCAAAAAAATGAACTTCGTCATACATCTTTAGGTGCATGAGCAGTCTTCGATACTGGCTGAAGGGCAAGCAAAAGCGAGTGAAGATATTTGGGTAATTTGTCCACCAGAGCTCGTACCCGTGGTACACAAATGCCTTCGTCACTCGAGTGCCACTTGGGAGCGAGAGCTGTGAAATTTCCCTTGCGAGTTCGCTCGCTTCATAGATGCTCCCGGCGTCAGTCAGTGATTCAAGCTCGATATAGGAACATCCAGTCACTTTTAGATCGGCGTCGAGTAGGCGAGGTGCAATAACTGTATCAAACTGTGCAGAAAAGAAATTATCCTCTGACGAAAATTTTTTTGAAAAAATGACAAGTGCTTTTTTAACTGACATATTGACCTCAACATACTACCACTTGGATGTTTCATTTATAAAGCTCAATCTCGTGCTTTTATAACGATTTCGATAATTGACAATATGATTATTATTTGATATAATTAAGTAAAAAATTTGGGGAGGTTAGGGAGATTCCCAGTCCCGAAAGGAGATACAAATGTACAGCTTTCTATATTGAAAGCAGCACATTTCCATTGCTTGCAAACACAGTACACTTCCCTTCTGTGCCGATTTGCGACATCGAGCAGACACCGCCAGCCGCCTCGACAAGTGCGAGGCCTGCGGCGACGTCCCACACTTTTATATCCTTCTCATAGTAGACGTCTGCTCTCCCCGATGCCACGTATGCGAGCGAGAGTGCCGCGGAGCCGATACATCGGACCTTTTTGAATGACTGTACAATGTTGATATATTGCTGGAGGGCATCGTGAGAGTAGTCAGTGTAGGACGGAAACCCGCTCATGATGACGGCGCTCTGTTTTTTTAGGACATCTGATACTCTAATGGGCGTATCGTTCATCCGTGCATCCTCTCCGAGAACTCCGGTATACAGTTCGTCCCTCCAAAAATCATAGATAACTCCGATAATCGACTTTTCCTCCTCCAGGAGCGCTATTGAAACAGCGCTGTTTGGTATGCCGCGCGAAAAATTGAGACTGCCATCGAGCGGATCGACGACCCATGCGCGTTTGTGTGAAAAAATATGGTGCTCATTCTCTTCCGAAAGGATCGGAATATTCGATGGGCGAAGAGATTCGAGTATGATTGTATGCACCACCTCATCGGCAACAAGTTTGATATCCTTTCCCTCGCTCTTGAGCACCTCTCGTGAAAAGCTTTTGAGAGTATTTCCCGCACTTCGTGCGGCATACTTTCCGAGCTCAAGCAGTTTTTGATGCTCGTTTCTTTCTTCGGCTAATTTTTGCATGTTTTTTGGTGAGCGTGAGTCCGATATACGCAGATATCATATGGTCTAGAAAGAGGTGTACATCCTCGACGGGTCCGTATTCCCCTCTTGCAGTTGCAACATTTATTGTGTAGTCAGCAAGCTCACCAAGCTTTCCGCCGTCAAAGCCAGTAATGCCTACCACGTACCCTCCTTTTTCTTTGGTCATCATGGCAGCCTTGAGGATGTTGGGCGAGTTTCCGCTCGCAGAAATAGCGATAAGCACATCGCCCTTGTTCATGAGTGTGTCAATTTGGTAGCTGAAAATCTCATCGTATCCTCTGTCGTTTCCTACAGCGGTTATGAGTGCCATATTATCGACGAGGCTCACTGCACGAACGAGTGGTCGGTGGTCAACAAAAGCAGAGTGGGAAAGATCCGAGGCGAAGTGAGTTGCGGTTGTTGCGCTTCCTCCGTTCCCAATGACATAGACCGTATTCCCCTGCTTAGATTTCTCAATAATCAGGTTCGCAACATCCTCGATGATCTCAAAATCCAAATTGGCGAGGAGGTGAAAGAGATACCGAGAATACCTTCGGAAGAATTGTCCCGTCTGGCTTCCCTCTTCCTCAAAGTGCTCTTCAAGCTTTAGATGACGTGGTGCCATGAGTGTTTATCTTATTTTTTGCGCCGCGATGCGGCAGTATGAGCTCAGATGGTTAAGCTGCAAGAAATCCTGTAATGACTGAAGCACAGACTCGTCTCGTTTCGTAAATAGATATTTGAGGAAATAGGGTATTTTCTCCTCACCAAGCTCTTCGAGGTGTTCGAGGACAAAAGCAACATCGAGCTTGTTCGGAGTTGAGATGTCGAGTACTCGATATCCATGTGATTCAAGTTGCGCACGCATCGCTTCTACTGAGAGGAGATTGAGTCGATCTGGTATGACAAGCCGTGGAGAATGTTCCCCTAATACCTGATACTCGAATCCGCTTGATGTGTTCGCCGTTAGGAACAAGAGTCCTCTCTCTTTCTGGAGAGATGAGACTGTGCGGAAGAATCCTGGGACATCAGCTGCACGGTCGACGTCATCCAAGGCTATGATTATGTCAAAGGGGCGTTCGCCTTTGAGGTCTTTAAAGACCGTGGCTCTACCCTTGAAATCCTCATAGAGTGATTTGTAGATGAACGGCTTTGTCTTTACTGGAAAGTCGTCCCGTACTGCAATACTGAAGATGGGGCGATAGTCCAAGACGCGCTTCGCCTCTGGCACAAAACGATTAATGATGCTACCTGCCCAGCGCGTGAGTGGATCGATACTGTGGAGTGTTCTCGAGGAAAGTGATGCAAGAAACATCTCACGATACCAGAAACGCGAGGCTTTTGATCTTCTATAGAAATCATCTATTCTCTCCTGGTCGGGTCGCGGAGAGACAAACATAGTGTCGCAGGCACCACACCGATGAAAACTAAAGTTAAACTTCTTGAATACAATCGTGCTACGACCTTTGATACCGCATCCTGGGCATTGTTTGACTGGAGTCAGGGTGTCAGGACTAAAAAATATCGCGAGTTCTTCCTCAAGAAGAACGAGCCAATGCTTAAAGGCGGTCTCTGGGTAGGCAGAGTCTTTCTTCTGTTCAACCTCAATATGTTGCTTTTTCATGCCGTGATGTCGACTATATGTGTGGGTTCTACTCCTCTCTCGTATACCTGCTCACCAATTCCTTCTCTATCGCGAATTGCTATGAGTCCAAGTACAAGTTCCTGAGCTCGAAGTGAACATCCGGAGATTGAGAAATCATACGGTGAACGGCCGGCAAGCTCAAGCAGTGAGGAGCGAATGACTGGATAGTATTTCTCATCCGTCTTTGGAAGTGTGAAAATATCTCTGAATTCCTGACCTTTGATCCTCACATGCACCGATGGATTCGACAGATCAAGTTCAATATCACCCCATTCACCACGTATTTTGATTCCACGACGATTCTCATTCTGAAGCACATATTTTCCGATACGCATCGTTACAGGCACTCCATTGCTAGTAACCAATCGTACCTCACCAAAAGTTTCAGCGGTATCGTCCTCAGTAAGGTCATACTCTGCTTTTGCCATATCGATATATTCTCGACATCGTGCAGTTTTTAGAAGAGCTCCTTGTAGCGAGAGACGACCAATCCATCTCTCGAGCGGGATGAGCGGTGCAAGCGCGTGAATACCGAGGTCTTGTATCATACCCCCGCCAAGAGTTTTCGAGACTATATGCGCTCCCCTATGAGCAAGACTGCCAACCGCACCTTCTCCTTCAAGTACTTCGATGTCAACAGCTTCAATCTTCCCTATCGCTTCAAATACACCACCAGACCCGAGTTGAGCATTGAGTGCGTTCCCCACGTCCTCGGCAGCGAGCATGATACCTTCATCAAGTAAGAAACTGGGCATCTTGAGCTGACCAGTGAGAGTGTAAAGCGGTGTTGACTTCATGGTGAGGTAGTATTCAATGAGTCCAACCCTACGGGGAAATCCATCGAATATCTTGGTAAGCGTTTTAAGCTCATCTTCCGAAAGAGCGAAGGGTTTTTCGACAAGCACAGAGAACCCGAAATTCGCAAGGTCGACGGCGTCCGCTACGTGCATGTGGTTCGCGTGTCCAAGAATGATTACTGGATTAAGGTGCTTCGTGTCCTGAAGCACTGATGATAGAGATTCCCCATCTTTTCGAATCCTATGTTCGAGCGTGTCAAAGGCCGCATCACCTATCACGCTTCGTTCCCTTATATCAACTGTGAGTATCGGATACGAAATACGATTTGCTCTCAAACGTTTGAGGGCTGGTGTGAGTATCTTTGTGTAGTACTCTCCGGTGCCCACGAGTATGAGCGGCGTATCTTCCTGCATAGCTTACTTTGGTTCCTCTTTGAGGAAGTGTTCCTTAAGATGTTCTATCGCCGCCATGCCCATGGCAAGCACGGCTTCTCTAGAGTTTCCACCGATGTGGGGTGTACAGATAAGGTTATTGAGTGACAGGAGGTCTATGTCTCTTGGCGGCTCTTCATCGTAAACATCGATAGCGGCACCGGCAATTGTCCCATTCTGTAACGCTCTCTTGAGAGCTTGAAGATCAATAAGTGGACCACGTGCAGAGTTAATGACGAACGTCGTTGGCTGCATGAGTGCTAGCGTATCCTGGTTTATCATCCGTTCAGTCTCCTTGGTGAGTGGTACGTGGAGAGTTATGACGTCTGCTTCCTTGAATATCTGCTCTTTTGTCGCTTCAATTAGACCTTCTCGCTCATAGTATTCACGTTGGTCGATAATATCGTTCACGAGAATACGACAATTGAATGGCTTGAGTAGGCGAATGACCTCCTTACCCGTAAAGCCAACGCCGATGACACCAACAGTACGGGCACTTAACTGTCTTCCGCCGTCTTTATTCCAAATCCCACGTTTTAGCTCGTACGACGTTTTGAAAAGATTACGTGCGAGCGAGAGCATGAAACCAACCGCCATCTCGGCAACAGAAAGACGGTTGGTGCCGCCAGTCCAACCTATCTTTACCCCTCGCTCTTTGCACGCTGCTAAGTCGATATTGTCGAGCCCGACCCCGTACTTTGAAACGATCTTGAGATTAGGACACGCATCGAGCACCGCACCATCTACCTGTTCAAGCGCAACAAGGGCTGCCTCAGCATCACCAATAAACTCTACGAGTGACTCACCCTTGAGTTTCTCTGTGGGGTTATATCGAACGTTCGTAAAATACTTGTTGAGTTCAGCAACAAGTTCAGGAACATTCGAGAACGTGCGTGATACGACTGCGATACTGCTATGCTTTGACATATGTTTTCAGGAGTGGGTCATCTTTCATCTGCTCTTCGACGTACTCAAGGTCTGCTTGAGTATCGACAGCACAAATGTGTGTCTGTGTGGTGTATGTTGCAATAGGTTTCCCGTGTTGAAGGATACGAAGCATATCGGTTGATTCAATGATCTCAAGCGGTGTCGGTTCCATTCGTTGAAACTCATAGAGAAAATCCTTTCTGAAGAGGTGTATACCGAGTGTCTTCAGGTACGGAACATTCTCTTTGTATTTGCCGGTATCAAAAGGAATACACGCCCGTGAATAGTACAGCATGTTCCCCTTGAGGTCAGTCACCACTTTGAGTGTGTCGGGAATCTCGAGGTCTCGTTTGTTTATGATGGGTGTCACGAGATTCATTATGTTGATGGATTCATCATCTATCATCTTTTGTACAGCCTCCTCTAGCATCTCAGGTGTCACCATCGGTTCGTCCCCCTGCATTTGAACAACAATGTCAATGTTTTTTCCGAGAGATATTTCGATAATGCCAATTGCTTCTGCAGTTCGGTCCATCGCTCGCTCATGAGTATCCGCAGTCAGAATGACCTTCGCACCTATGCTTTCTCCATACTCTTGTATCTCCTTGTCACAGGTCGCAATATACACATCCTCGAGAAGTGAGCACATCTTCGTTCTTAGATAACAATGCCCCACCATGGGCATACCGAGTATTGGACGGAGGGGTTTCCCAGGAAGGCGGCTTGAACCCATTCTTGCAGGCACAATGCCAATGATCGTTGGTTTCTTTTCCATGGTCGCTGATTGTAACACCTCTAAGACCTTTTAAGTTCCTTGCGTTCGATTATCTTTTCGTACTCAACTATATACTGTCTGACTTTATCATCAAGATTGAATTCTTTTTCTATCCGTTGCTTGCCTGCTCGGCCGAAGCCTTCAGCTTTTTGGGTGTCTTGGAGAAGCTCAATTACTTTCTCTGCTATTTGTTCTGGATACAGCGGATTAACGACATACCCTGTCACGCCATCAACAATGATTTCAGGAGCACCACCGAAACAAGTACCAATGACTGGCTTTCCAGATGCCATCGCCTCAATGATTGCACGCGGAAGAGAGTCAAAACAAACTGAGGGAACGATAACGATGTCAGCAATAGCATTTCCCACTCTCATCTTATCTCTGTCCAACCAACCAGAGATAATGAAATTTTTTTCAATTCCAAGTTGCTTTACTAAATTTTTCATCTTTTCAGAATAAAGGTCTTCACTACCAGCCACAAACAGTACGACCTCAGGAACATGGGGTGCGACAAGCCTCAGCATATCAATTGCTTTGTCTCCACCTTTCCCTTCGCTTAACCGGCCGGAAAAAAGTATCACCTTCTTTCCTTCAAGCCCGTACTTCTCTCTGAACGCACTCACCTCTTCCTCTTTAGCGCCCCAGAGTGCGACATCTGTTCCCGTATGGAGCGTTTCAACCCCCTGTATGCCATTTGCAGTAAACGCATCCCTTAAGGTGCTACTTACCGCGAAAAGCTTATCTGCGTATGTGAAGTAATATCGTACTACGAAATTGCGAAGAGGATTCCAACGTTTCCCAGCAATCTTTAATTGCTCTCGCCAACTGACATGCATATCATTATTTTCAAAGTACTGTCTATTGCTTAGCTTCCCATAGTGAAAAGACATGACGTCTCGTCCTGTAAAAACAACAGCCTTTCCATACTTTTGTGCGATCTTGAAGCAGTGATACGACAGATGATAATGAACGTTGTTAATATGTACGACATCTGGTTTCAATTCTTTGAGTATCTTTTCAACCTTTCGCGTTACTGAAATATTCATAAGACTTCGGTATGCACGCCACCGTTCAGGATAGTCACTTTTGATACTGTACACTTTGAGTCCATCATACATACTCTCCCCTACATTCTCTTCTTTTCTACAGGTGGTTATGACAGAAATATCTTGCCCAAGACGACTCATTCCAAGAGCAAGCTCATACGTGGAAAAACCAGCACCGCCCATGCTGTGCGGAGGAAAATCATCCTGAAGGAAAACTATTTTCATACCGTTACTTTCTTATTTCTGTATGAATGAAGACAAAATTATCTCTTACTCCTTCTTCCGTACCCACAATACTACTCACTGGATCTAAGACCGCTTCGGTTGATAACATTCCATTACTACCGATTGAAAAAGCCTCGTACCCAAGAGCGAACAATTTCTCGATAGCATTTTGAGAATATGTTCGACCAAGTTTCCCTCCCCACACTTCCAGAATAATGGTGGGTTTGAATGTTTGGATGATTTTTTCAGCTCCACAGATAGCATCATATTCACCACCTTCAATATCAAACTTCATAATGGTTGGAGGAGTCACTGCAGAAGTAACAAACGTATCGAGAATAACAGTAGAAACCTTTCGGGTACTTATTATGCTTCCCGAAATATTGAACCGAGAACTCATAGAACTATCACTCGTGTTTGTGGCATCATAGAACTCAACGGTACCAGGAACTGATGCAACCGCAGAACAAACAACTGTGACGCGAGATTCATTTCCAAAATTCTTATTAAGGTAAGCACAGAGTGTATCGTTTGCCTCAAACGCAAATACCTTCCCCTCCATAAGTAAGGTCTCTGCAAGCGCAGTATAAAAACCGAGATGTGCGCCAATGTCATAGAACACGTCTTTCACACCAAGCGTTCGAATGAGATATTCGGTGAGTTTTCTTTCACTTCTATGCGGTATCATCCCATACATCGATAGCGAATATGAACCAATGTCCCTTCTGGGGAAAGACATATTCTTTTCCCAGAAAAAGCTGCCTTGAATATCGCCTTTAGGAAGTGGGAACTTGAATCGCAAGAGTGTGTGGAGAAAGTATGAAGAACCAAAGGTATGTAAACCATAGAATGCTCTCCGGAAAGGATTCTTTTCTTCCCGCACACATCTCATGGCGTTCTTATACTTCCCTACGGCATTGTGGAAAGATTCAAGTAATTGTTTTCTTTGTTCTTCCATATTCCTATACTTTCTTAGATTCCATATATTCCAGGATACGTGATGCACGAGCATCCCAGGTAAATGATTCAACGAATTTCCGATTCTGTTTTGCTTTCTCTTCTAAGGCTATTTTCTCTTTTTTAATGTGTAAAACTGCATCTGCAAAACTTTCAGCGTTACCTGGTTCAAAGACAATACCCTTAGCTCCCAGAACCTCTTTAATGATTTCGAGATTCGAATAAACAATGGGCCTACCTGATGCAAGGTATTCCCATACCTTGAGAGGAAATCCGTAATTCCTGAAGTGGGATCTATCAGGATATGGTATAGCAAGAATATCCATTGCCAATTCATACTCAATGACTTTATCGAACTGTTGCTTCCCAATGAACAAACATTGTTTCTCGACATTGAGTTCTATTGCAAGCTTTCGATATTCATCGATGTGCTGACGTGCTCCACCGACGAACACTAAATATGTGTTCGTATCTAGAAAAGGAAGCGCTCGTATCATGGTATCGAGACCCTTTTCTAATCCGACACTCCTGAATCCACCCATATATCCAACGAGATATCCGCTGAGTGGTAACTTTAATCTTTTTCTTAGTTCATTCTTACTTGTTAGTGCCATCTTATCAAAGAGCGGAAGGTCAATCCCCCCGTACGCAACCAGAATCTTTTCTTTTGATACCTCACCTGCTATTGCAAGAAGTCCTTGGAGTTTCTTCGTCGTCGTAATGAGATAGTCGCTTCCCTGTGCAACATACTTATCCTTCCAGTCCTCAAAAAGCTGATGCCAATCTGAACATATACGGTATTTGAAGAAAAATATTTTGCGCCAGAAGACAAAGATAGAGAGAAGATATGGATCATTCGACATGAATATCACATCTGATTCATTGAAAGCCTTATTTAGAACAAAGAATGGGAACCAAAAAAAATATTTAAACGTGCGGAACCTTTCTGTCATAGAAATGGAAATTGGGTTCATACTAAAAAAACTTTCAGGTATCTTACCCCGGATGACAAAGGTAAAATCCTTACCAAGATTTTTTGCATAAGCTTCCGCAGTTGACTTGAGGTAGTATGGCTCTGCTCGTGTTGAAGGAAATGTGTAAGAGGTAATGTAAATGAGTTTCATGACTCCTCTATATTATCCTTATCCGCTTCCGAATATTCATATATTTCAATATCACCGAAAGATGCGACTTTGGAAACAAAGGGTAGAGTCTCCACATTCCAATTAGGATTGGTATCTTTATCCCACACAATATATTCAACCTGGTACTTTTCGAACATTTCTCTCAAGTATTCTGCTCTTGGTAGTTCGAGAGTGGAATTATATATATTAAGCAGTCGCTCAACTTCGTCTTTTGGTAAACCAATCGGGGAGCCCTTTTCATCTTGATAATAAAAATGATACAAGTCAAAAGCGATCCTTTCTCGATCTTTATAAAATACCTCTTTTGCTGTTTTCTCATCATTCACACCACTCAGTCGATAGATAGTAAATAACATATCGAATAGCCGCTCCTCAGTGGCTCTTAGAGAGGAATATGAAACGGCACGGTGGTAGAAAACATTAAGTGGAGTATAAATGGTTACTAGCTGTGATACTTCGTCATTCCCTAGCACAACATCATCCTTATCTGCATTCTCTGAAAGCCATCTCATTGCAGGTCCATACTTTTGTCGTTCTACTGCTATGCTTCCCCCATATATATTATCTCTAGTGTAAGACGTATATTGAATAAAAATAGCGACAAAAATACTCAGGGTGACGAGAATGATTGTAAGAGCTTTCTTGTAGAGAAATAATTGATTTTTTTTCAGATAAAGATAAATAGCTACAACAACAAGAATAATTGCTATAGGTTTATGGAAGTAGTAATGATAGTGCCCAGCTTGCATTATCTTTCCGGTAAGGAGCTGTTGATTAAGTGTTATAAAAGGAGTCAGTATAAGCGCAAGGTTAAAGAGATATGATTCTCTATTTTCTTTTGGATATAAAACAAAGAATAAAATAATTGAGGCAAAAACAACTGTTCCAACCCAAAGTGGAGCATGAGTGTGAACGACGCCAATGCGTTCACTAACTACGTCGTACAATGGGTGCTTAGTGACGTTATATAGGTTTATAAGGTACGGTATGGCGACAAGGACAGCCCCCCCATATACAGCAGATAATTTATATACGAACTTCCATTGTTTCTGTAGTAGAAAAAAAATACCCAAAAGACCCCCGAATGCATATAGATAAGTCCAAAGGTAAAAGTAATTATAAAAAGCTGAACCAAGAAGAAGAGTGCTGGTAAAGCCCAACAACCAACCGCCGCGCTTCAACAATAACCAGAGCGAAATAAGAAAAGCAAAAAGGGGAAGTTGCACCATCGCTGGTATGACTGGTTGGCCAAAGACAAGAAAATCCACTGGACTTTCTCCCTGAAGGAAGGTTATGAGTCCATTGGGATCAAGAATATCATCTGCTAAAATTATTAAGGAGGCTGCGGTAACACCTGCAGCTTTACTTCCTGAAAGGAGTTGAACAAACCAGTATATGAGAATAAAGGTAACAAATGGAAGTATGACCCGAGAGAGAAGTAGGGTGTTATTGATATCTAATGAAAAAAGCTTACCCATGTATGCAATAACAATCGAACCCAAAGGTTGGAATAAATATGGATCATCCTTCCCTTCTTTCCAGTACATGCTACCGAAATTAAGATTTCCATCTTGAGCTTCGCGCACTCGTGGTGACCAAAATGAGTCGGGCATGAGCTCAATTCCCTGGTACACACCGTCATCTCTATGATCAAGGCGAAAGGCAACCTGCGGTGACGCAACAATAATTGCGGTGAGTGCCGCCAGTATAAATGCGGTTCGGTGTGCAAGGACAAATTCTTTCAACTTAGATAGGATGTACATACAAAAATGCAAAAATAGGGTGTTTATCAAAAAGAAAATGTTCTGCGTATGACTGTCCTCGCTCCTTCTTCAGAAACTTCTATAGCGGGTGTAAGTCTTTGTCCAAGGAGCTCTGGGAGAGGAGCATATTTGGAACTTGGGACTGCTGTATATGCTGATTTAACACCGAAGAGCACGTCACGTTCGGGGGTTGGTATCCCGATGACATCTATAATGACTATGGTTTTCCTTGAATGCGTGATAGTGCGTTCAAATGGGACTGTACTCACTTTGGAACCGTATATCATCCCTCTGCGCAAAAACCTCTTCAAAAGTTTCTGTATCCCTCTGAATCGTCCAAGGACCAACTGCCCTGCCTTGAAAGGTAGCATGATGTTCGTTCTAAGTAGTGGCTCTTGAAGATACGATGCGAACCCTCTGACATGTAATTCATTGCTCTCGTATGAGACGACATTTCCATCATTCAGTACACCAGTTGATAGCACCCTCCCTGAATTCCGTATCTCAATGCCGCAGTCGTAATAGACTTTTTTCCCAGAATAGATACGAAATGCACCACCCTTCCTGCCATTCGCTGCCAGAAAGAAGTCTGTGTTCAATTCCCTTAGAAGAGTGCTCTCGGCAAAGTATCTTGTGTTTGCGGCAGGTTTGAAAACCTTTGGGGGCGATTCGATTCCTGTCTCTATCCAGTTGTAGAGAATGTAGCAAAGGTAGCGATCATCGAGATGAGATGGAAGGACAGCACCCAGATACGGGAGAGCTGCTGAAGGAATGAGATACTCAGTATTACGCGCCATATACTCTCCTCCTGCAGTAAGATCCGGATGTATGAATGCTTCGATGAAGGATACTGCCTTCTGAATTGCCTCGCTCGGTTTCTTTGATTTCGTGATTCGCATATATTTGTGGAGATAGCTCACCGTAAGAGAAAGATACCCGATATCCGGACCGCCGTATTCACTCCACCATCCCTCATCACTCTGCTTCATGAGAAATGAATCGAGTAATGAATCAGCCCGCTGAAGAAGCTCGCTATCATCACATAGAGTCCCTGCTGCACCAATCGCGCACACCGCGCCCGAAACCTGATTGAGCACTATCTTCTCTTCTGATTCGGAGAGGAAGCGAGCAGCCTTTCTAATGATTGGCCTAAGGATATTCGCCTCAGGAATATCAATACCACGCGAATGCAGGAGTAGAAGCGTTTGGCACAGTGCAGCGGTAAGAAAGGCCGTTCCAACATAGGAACCCTCGTTAATGTACCATTCATCGAATGACCCATTCTTGCGCTGAAGTATAGCAGTGAAGGAAAGCGATGCACGAATCCATTTTAAGAGCTGTTCGTCTTGATAATACTGGTTGCCTTTGAATTCTGATGTATACAAGAGCGCAAGAGTATAGACAGCTTCCTGATACCGACACGAGCTGATGTCATTGGTACGGTAATGCCAAAAAGCGCGGTCAAAGGA
>CAZFBT010000003.1:0-26130 GCA_964517185.1 uncultured Candidatus Saccharibacteria bacterium
GCTTCCTTCGGTGAGCGTGCCGGAGCGGGTGAGGCCGATGGCGATGAGGTCGGGCCATGTGGTGGGAGTGAGTGGAGCGCAGTACGCGTCGACGTGTTCATCGTCGACCGCTGGCGAATGGATGTAGGTTCGTGTACCGATCATTGCTTCGCCAGCGGGGCAGTTGGCACGCTTGTTGATGTTACTCGCAGCCTGATACGCGTTCGGCGCCTCGACCCAGTGGGCAGCTCCGTAGTTTACCGTAGCGCCTGACAGCAGCCGGCATTTCGCGATCACGTGCTCGTCATCGACATCTTCATGGGCACCGTACATGTCAGCACCAACCATCACGTATCCGGAAGCGCATGTCGCGTACTTGATGTTCGGAGAACCTGCCGCCAGAGCGTTCGGCGGCGTGACCGACTGGGTTGAACCGGTGACCGATACACCGTTCCCGGGTGTCTGGCAGTAGACATCGACATGCTCTTCATCAACTTGTGGCATAATCTGGTACCACCCAATGCCCGTCATTACCTGACCCGATGGACACGTTGCGGGTTTGTTCTGAAACGTGTCGTTATTCCAGGTTATGTATGTGTCGTAGTTGATGTAGGTTACAGGGTCCTTTGTGTAATACTGCTCATTCCCCCAGAATTTCGACATTCCGGTGTGCGTCGTGTTCGTACAAATCGGCGTGTCGCAGAGAGCATCATAGATAGGTGTACATCCACTGTCATTACATATTTCCTGATAGCAGGTGTAGTCGCCTCGGCACTGCTGACCAGATGAGGATGGGTCGACCCATGTACCCCCGCTGAAGGAAACCTGTGCGGATGCAGTTCCCGCATGCATGAGTCCGAAGAGCATGAGAGCGAGGAGAAGTGTCGGTGTCATCCCGTCCTTCGGCGCGTCACCCTTGCCTCTCTGCGCATAGGAGAAGAAGACTGCCGCCACGAGAACCATGATTGAGAACAGGAAAAGATATCCTGAAAGGCCAACTTCGTTAGCTGCTCGAGGAACGATATCAGGTGTGGTTGGCACTTCTACTGGTTCTGACGCCACGACGTGCACAGGCATTCTATAGTCTCCAGAACGAAGGTTGCCCATGGCGTCAACAAAGCGAACCTCGAGTGTGTACTTGCCAGGAGACAGTACGACCTGCGCAGGAATGGTTATGCCAGATCCCGATATCATGGGTGTCGTCTGGACACCTGCGATAACCTGGACATCATCGGTACCTTCCCGATAGGCATATATCTTCGCGTCAAGTTCTTCGGTCACGTCACCTGCAATAAAACAGGTGGCATTGAAAGCCGAAGGGTCCGTGGTCGCATTAAAATACGTGGCGTCCTGTTCTGCTGTACCGGCAGGGAAAATACATGAGGTGATATTGATGTCGTTCTCGAGAGCTTGAGCAAACTGAACCGAGAGGAGAGTCATGGCGAGGAACACAACTCCCGTGAAAACAATGGACACCCGTACACGGGCAATGCGCGTGATTGATGACATGATAAAAGAACTGATGGTTGATTATTAATTGATTATGTCTCTCCTATTCGGTGCCGAGACCTTGCACCTATTGTATATCGCACCGTGGTGTGAGAATTCATGCTTGTGCATGTCGTGGGGATAGCGAAACCGCGGGCCGAAGGCCCGCGGTTTCCTTATGTCGGCTCAAGTACATGAATCGGTTTGTACGTGCCGCTTACTAGCAAATTCCTTTCCTATTTCCTTTTGCGTTTGTCTTTGTACGTGCTGCAAGATACGATAGTCTCATGATAGCGCGCCTTTCAGGCACTGTGGCTCTAATCAGAGGTGCTGCCATAATCCTCGACGTCGGCGGCGTCGGGTACCTCGTCGCCGTACGGAGCACGGCGGAATTTACCGTCGGGAAAGCGGCGACCTTACACACACACCTCGCGGTCCGTGAGAACGCACTCGACCTCTACGGGTTCCTTGACGACCGCGAGCTCCACATGTTCGAGGAGCTCATCAAGCTCCCGAAAATAGGCCCGAAGTCAGCGATGCAGATACTCATCCAGGCGGATGTCGCAACCATCGTGAAAGCAGTCGCCGAACAGGATGCCCAGTACCTCACAAAGCTCTCGGGCATCGGCAAGAAGACCGCCGAGAAAATAGTCACGGAGCTCAAGGATGTCTTCGGGGAGGGGGTCGCGGGCGTTGGCGTTTCAGGCACCTCGGGCGACACTGACCTCATCGATGCGCTCATGGCACTCGGGTACTCGCAGAAAGATGCCCGCGATGCCCTTCAGAAACTTCCCCAGAAAATCACCGATACGAACGAACGTCTCAAGTACGCGCTCCGGAATATAGGCTCGTGAAGCCTAGGATGACTTTCCTGTGTACTGGTGGAGCACCGATGCAACAAGTGTCTGGTAGGGAATTCCTTTTTCTGCAGCGCGCGCTTTCAATTTGAGGAGGTCGCGCTCCGAGAGGCGAATATTTATATTCTTTGTACGATTGAGTGCAGTATGGGCGGCCACCTGCAGATGTTTGACCTCTTCATCTTTTTTAGGCACTCGACGAAACTCTCCTCTATCGAATGAGTTAATTAGCTCCTCTTCATCTTTCTCGAGTTCAAAATAGTTCATGGTTTTTTTCTTTTATCTTTTGCCAACAAATAGTCTCGCGTGGCCTTTCTGCTAGGAATAATGGTTTTAAGAAATATCTTCTCATCATCTTCAACGTATGGAACCAGAAATGCATATCCCGCTATGTCCACAATGATTATGCGCTGGTTTGGATATCGCGTGCGGTTTGTGTGCTCAATGACATCAAGCACTCTACCTTCATCGATGGCAATGAGTACGTCTTCGAACGAGATGTCACGCTCCTGACGCAACTGCTCATTCTTGTGCGAATCCCAGTCAATGAACGCCATGGGTGTGAACATTATATACAAATCATACCAAATGTCAATATTTTCCCTTTGCGGGTGTGCTGGTTCAATCGTCGGTTCGCTTCCTGAACCGACGCTCACATCACATTTTGAGCCGCCATAAAAACCCGCTATACTTTACGGTATGAGACGTATGGATACCTTCTTCTACTACCTCAAGCGCCTCATTCCCCGCTCTGTATTCAGCATTATCCAGGTACCCTACCACTACACACTCGCTATACTCGGTGCGCTCATCTACCGCTTTCCCTCGAAGGAAATAACGGTCATCGGTGTCACTGGCACGAAGGGTAAGTCGACGGTCGTCGAGCTCATCAACGCGATATTCGAAGCGGACAGCAAGCGCACAGCGGTTGCCGGTACTATCCGTTTCAAGATAAACGAGAAGAGCGAACGAAACCTCTACAAGATGACGATGCCGGGGCGTTTCTTCATGCAAAAATTCCTCCGCGATGCAGTCAATGCCGGGTGCGAAGTTGCCATCATCGAGATGACCTCAGAGGGCGTAAAGCAATTCAGGCACAAGTACATCCACCTCGATGCCCTTGTGTTCACGAACCTCTCGCCAGAGCATATCGAGTCACACGGGTCCTATGAGAAGTATGTCGCAGCAAAGCTGGAGCTTGCGTGCGCGCTTGAACGGTCGCAGAAGCGACCGCGGTACATGATCGCGAACCGCGACGACGAGCAGGGCACCAGATTCCTCGAGGCAAAGGTGGAGTACTCACTCCCCTACGGCCTCTCTGACCTCGAGCTCCACACACTCAATAAGGATGACGTGAGTCTCGTCATTGAGGGTACGACCATCCGTGTGCCTCTCATCGGTCTCTTCAATGTCTACAACGCCCTCGCTGCCATTTCTTGTGCACGCGCATTTGGTGTTCCCTTAAAGACCATCTACACGGCGCTCACGAACCTTGCACCCATCAAGGGCCGCGTTGAACGTTTCAAGTCCCCGAAGGGGGCCGAGCGACACGTAACTGCAGTGGTCGACTACGCGCACACGCCCGACTCTCTCGAAAAGCTCTACAAAGCCTTCGAGAAGGAAAGGAAGATATGCGTTCTTGGGAACACCGGTGGCGGGCGGGACAAGTGGAAGCGCCCGGAAATGGGGCGCATCGCCTCGCATTACTGTGAGCGTGTCATCCTCACGAATGAGGACCCCTACGATGAGAATCCTGAAAAGATCGTCGAGGAAATGGCGCGCGGCATTGAGGATGACTCAAAACTTACCATCATCATGGACCGCCGTAAGGCGATACGCACGGCACTCGAATCAGCCCCTGAGGGAAGCGTCGTCATCATATCGGGGAAGGGCACCGACCCGTACATCATGGGTCCCAATAACACAAAGACTCCGTGGAGCGATGCAAAGGTGGTAACTCAAGAGATGGCGGCTCTCTTTGGTGATACCATAGAAGAATGAAGGACCTCGGTTTCTTTCTCGGATTTTTTGCGATACTTCTCGTGCTCGGCCTCTCAACTGCTGGAGGGAAGGGGCTCTTTTCGAGCACCACCTCGACGAGCACAGCGACACGAGCGAACGGTGGTGAATCAGTTGCACAGTATGAATCATCGACTGAAACAGCCACCGGTACGCGAAGTTCGGCGGTAGGTAGTACAGTGAATACCGACTCGAGAACATCGCCTGCTGTGGCGCCGGATTCTGGTGCGACACAAGTGACACAGTCGAGGACGACTGCGCCGACTAAAAAGCTCACGAATGCTCAGATCGAATCGAAGATCGCCTCACTCTATCGAAGACTTGATTCACTGAGTAGAGAGGTTCGTGAACTTGAGCTTCGCTCTCCGGTATCTCCCTACGCTGGCCTCGTGCGGCTCACAGCGAGCAGTGTACGCACGACCGACCCTGAACGAGAGTACGTGAAATTGACTGCGCGGCATAAGATACCGGAGGGTATCAATATCTCGAACTGGTATCTCGAAAGCTATGTGACCGAGGAACGTGCTGCCCTCCCCCAGGGCGATCGCGTCATCGATGAATGGAGACGTCCCGTGCTCGAGGACATATACCTCCTCCCGAGTGAGACGGCGTACGTACTCACGGGAGATTCCCCGATGGATGTCTCGTTCCATGAGAACATGTGCACGGGATACCTCAATGAGGAGTACACGTTCTACCCGTCGGTGCAAAATAGCTGCCCCCGCCCGCTCGATGAGATGGAGCGGTTCGCGGACATCGCGCTCGACAACGACACCTGTTACGATTACGTCGAGCGCATCAAGAAATGCACCCTCGTCGAAGACGATGATTTCGACGAGGCCGACCTCAACGGCGCCTGTCGCAGATTCATCGAATCGACCTTCAACTACAACGACTGTGTGCGCAAGCACCGATATGACCCATTCTTCGATAACGTCGGCTACTGGCATATCTACCTCGGACGCAACGACGAACTCTGGCGCTATGAGCGTGAGATCATCCGTCTCATGGACGAATACGACCGCGTCGTCGACTACGTGGAATATTGAAGGAGCTATGGACGCTACGCATCTTTGTTCGTGTGAAAGAGAATGATGCCTGCGGCAACTGCAACATTGAGTGACTCCTTCCGCCCCTGCATCGGTATCTCAATGATGGCATCGGCGAGTTCGAGGAGGTCCTCTGGTACGCCCGCGACCTCATTCCCGAAGATATACGCGACCTTCCTGTCTGGGTTGTGTACTCGATAGTCCACTGCACGTACGTGCTGCTCAACAGCCACAACTCGATATCCGCCTTCTTTGAGTGTTGTGATGCACGTGGCGGCACTTTCGATCTGCTCCCACGACACGAACTCGGTCGCGCCGAGCGCCGTCTTCCGCATCCCTTGATCCGTACGGCCGAATCGGTCCTTAGGCGCGGGCGTATAGCCGGTGAGGAAGAGTTTCTTGACACCTGCACCATCTGCGGTCCTGAAGATAGAGCCAACATTCTCAACGCTCCGTATGTTGTGGAGTATCACTATTTTGCTCATATCATTCTTTCTATAGTGGGAACATGGTACACCCCGTTAGAGAGTCGTGCATCTCTCGCAGGGGGGTATTTCTAACCACCATATCTATTTGTGTATGCTCTCTAACGGGGTAAACTTCTACTAATGCTTAACCCCTTTCCTATCCAATTTCTCGCGCCGCTTGCCTACACGGTGCTCCGCGTCGTCGTCGGCACCGTACTCTTCTCGCTCGGCCTTTCACACCTGCGTGACCGCGACTCGCTTGCTCCCCTATTCTCCTTTTCGTGGTTCCCCTATGGGCGCTTTGCAGTCTGGTACCTCGCACTCATTGAGCTTGCAGTAGGCCTCATGTTCTTATTCGGTTTTCTTACGCAGATAGCCGCGCTCCTCGCCATGTTCCTCTCACTTAAATTCATTGTCATGCGCTCGCGTTGGTCGGCGCCTTCAATTCCTGACCGCCTCTTCTATATACTCCTCTTTGGCGCTTCCTTCACACTCTTCGTGACCGGTGCCGGTGCATTCGCGTTCGATTTGCCGATATAATCTCACTACCATGTCTGAAACTTCATTTGCGCTCGTTGATTTTTTGCTCCACGGTCTCCTTCGACCAAGTATCCTTGAGCTCGTTCTGTTCACCCTCATGACCTCATTCCTCACGCTCCTTGCGGTCTCGTGTTTCCTCCATCGCTCGCAGACACACCGCGCCATTGATTTTGTCTCACCACTCAACCATTTCTTCCGCTTCATCCTCTACATCTTCACCGGCATGGTGACGAAGGAGTGGGTCGCAGTGCACCGGAAACACCACGCGAAGTGCGACACCCCTGAAGACCCCCACAGCCCGCGGTACTTCGGCCTCAAAAAAATTCTCCTCGAGGGAGCTGACATCTACACAAAGGCTGGACGTGATCCAGAGATACTCCGCGAGTATGGGGAGGGTACGCCTGACGACTGGCTCGAGCGCAATCTCTACGGCGGAAAGCACCGGAAACTCGGCGTGGGGACGACGCTCGTTGTTGAACTCATTCTCTTCGGACTTCCCGCGCTCATCATCTGGCCCATCCAAATGCTCGTCATCCCCATCATTGCCGCTGGTTTCATCAATGGCATCGCACACGTGTGGGGGTACCAGCGGTACAAGGATGGCGATGTCCGTGACGATGGTAGGACGTTCACGCTCATCGGCGACGCACGGAATGTGCCGACCTACGGCCTCGCGGTTGGCGAAGAGTTCCACAATAACCACCACGCGTACCCGTCGCGCTTCAAATTCTCACACGCGTGGTACGAATTCGACCTTGCGGGAACGTTTATCGAACTCCTCACGTACATTGGCTTTGCGTGGGTGCCAAAGCGAGAATCTTCATTCAATTCATAGGGTCACCAGCGGTCGACAGCGTACGCTGTTGTGGTATAGTTTTGTCGCGCAATTTCTGCGTATATTTTATCCGAGCCAAGTGCTGTGCAGTAAACGTTGCACACCCCTCCCCCATAGGGAAACGGTATACTGGCTTGGGATACCCGCCCATAGCTCAGATGGTAGAGCAGTGGCCTTTTAAGCCAACGGTCGCAGGTTCGATTCCTGCTGGGCGGACACGAGCAAATAAACAGAGCAGTTTCAAGTGTTGTCTCTGTTTGTAGTCACAGTGCGTAGCTGGCTTATGTTCGAAACAGAACTCGGTTTCGAATATTCTTAATCTCAAAAACGGGCTCCCTCGTAGCGTGAATTGTGTTCATTGACTTTCTCAAGAAGAGTTGTATCCTCAACACGTCCACGATTTTAACGGAGGAGATTGTGGGGACCATCACTGAACTTCGCCAATTCGAGGTAGGGAAGTTTGTTTGGCATCGCCGAAACATATACCCACCGCAACCCCGGAGACTTGGGCTCATCACAGGCATCATGGCCGTTCCTCAAGACAATTCGGGTGACGTTGTGGACATGCTCTCTCTTGATCTAGTGCACCATCGGGAAACCGTGCATGTGCCAATCAGCGAGTGCACCCGCGCATTACCGAATGACATCTGTCGGGAGATCCAGGGTCTCGATGTGCACTTCAAAGATGCACGCTCAAGGGAGGCGTTCGGGAGATGCACTGTGGCTAAGGTAGAATCACTACCTGGTCAGGACCTTTTAGTTTTCTTGAGTACGCGATTCGGCGAACTCGGCAGACCGGTTTCAATTCGGTCGCTTCTGTTCCTTCCGAAAATGTAATGTGGCGGGCGCTTCACGCCCGCTTTTTCTTTAGAGGGTGAGCACCCACCGCTCGAGCGCGATGGGGAGATCGCGTTCTCTTCCGTGGCCCTCATGATAGAGCTGAAGAAGATCATGAGCGAGTGAGTCGAGCTCTGTTCGAGTGAATCTACTGAGCGCTCGTTTTGCCTTATTGTATGGGTACTCTTTTTGCTCCGCCTCTTTCGCGCTTTTCGTTCGCGCCGCGAGCCGGAGCATCTTGAATTGCCACATCAGAGCGCCAACTATTTCCTCATCCCGAACCCCACTTCGCCATGCTTCTTGGAGCAGGAGCCAGAGCGTTTTTTTATCCCGTGCAAGGAGCGCATCGGCAAGCGCGAACGTGTTGAAGCGCGTGCCTGTGCTCTTCTTACATTCAGTGAGCTGTTCAGCGTGCTGAGCGAGTACCCGCTTCGTATCGACATCGAGCGGCCCTTCGATGACCACGAATGTATTCGCGGAGGCATTGAGCAATTCAGCGTGCTCAATGAGCGCTGAGAATGCCCCCTCATCTTCAGAGAGCATATCAATGCGCACGATTTCTTCGGGAGAAAATAGTGACTGCGCACCTGCGAGATCGACGAGTACTCCCTCAAGGTACGTCTCTGCAGTAACCTCAGTAAAATCTCCGTCCTGTACACGTGCGTCTATGAATTTCCCCGCAGCATCTCGGGTACTCGCCCGATCATTTCCAAAGAAAACGTGCAACATGATTGTCTAGTATTGATTCTTCGTGCTTGAGTAGCTGTTAGCAATTAGCTCTTAGCTGTTAGAAATTAGTGCTTGGTGCTTGGTGCTTGGTTTCCTGTTTTCAGTCTTTATTTTCTATCCACTATTCCTTGTCTCCCTATTCTCTATCCTATATTCAATATTCTATATTCTCTATTTTTTCCATGCGTGCATCTCTTCCCAGTTCTTCCCCACCTTCGCTTCGACGAGGAGCGGCACCCCATTCGTCTCCTTGAGCGTGAGGATACCCTCCATCAGCGAGACGAGGGTAGGCACGACCTCCGCGACTGCATCCTCGCGCACCTCGAAGACGAGCTCGTCATGAACCTGAATGAGCATCCGCGCTCGTTCTCTCTGCGCACCTCCCGTGAGGTGCTCATGTATCCTCACCATGGCGATGCGGATGATGTCCGCCGCTGTTCCTTGGATAGGTGCGTTGATAGCCATGCGTTCCGCCTGCGCGCGTATCATAGGCGCTGATGAACTCATGCCAGGAAAATAGCGACGCCTACCAAAGTAGGTCTCAGTGTACCCTTGCCTCCGTGCAATCGCCTTTGTCTCCTCGAGGTATTCGGCAAGCTGCGTGAATGTATTAAAGTACGCGCTCAGGAATTCTTGAGCCTCTGCGCGGCTCACTTCCTCGCCAAGATTTGCGCGAAGTGCATTGACGCCCATGCCATAGAGTATGCCGAAATTAATGACTTTCGCGCGCCGCCGCATGTCAAGGGTCACCGCGTCGGGGGCAACATGGAAGACGCGCGAGGCTACACCAGCGTGAACGTCCTCGCCGCGCTTGAATATCTCAATGAGCTTCTCATCCCCCGAAAGGAACGCCGCGATGCGGAGCTCGATCTGCGAGTAGTCGATAGACACGAGACACCAACCCTTCTCAGCAATGAACGCGCGGCGGATAGCTCGCCCTTCGTCGGTCCTGATGGGAATATTCTGGATGCCAGGATCCTTCGACGCCATCCGCCCTGTCGCGGAACCTGCCTGGAGGAAGGTCGTATGGAGGCGCCCGTCCTTCGCAACGAGCGTGGGGATGGGGTCGATGTACGTCGAGACGAGCTTCTGGACCTCGCGGTAACGAAGGACCTCCCGCACGATGGGGTGCGCGCTGACGAGCTTCTCGAGCTCCGATTCTCGCGTCGAACGCTGGCCGGTCGCCGTCCGCTTCTGATGCTTGAGGGTGAGTCCGAGCTTGTCGTAGAGCACATCGCCCAATTGCTTCGGGGAATTGATGTTGAAAGGTGCTCCCGCGTGCGCGTGGATGCGCTTTTCGAGATTTGCGAGCTCACCGTGCATCTTAGTGCTGAGTCCTTGGAGGTACGGCACGTCGATGAGGACGCCATACTGTTCCATGGTATGGAGTACCTCGATGAGCGGTAGTTCGATGTCTTGATAGACCCGACCGAGCCTGCTCTTTTTGAGTTCGGCGAATATCCCCTCACGTGCGGCCTCAAAGGTGGGCGCGCCGCGGGCGCGCCCGTACGCGATGATGTCGTCGAGGGTCGGGTTCGTCGTCTCCGATGAGAGGAGCCAGAGCGCAATCGCTGTGCGCTCGAGTTCCTGTGGGTCGATTGCGGCCCCCGCTTCGGTTGCCTCGGAACGCTCCTCGTACGTACCCTCGCCGAAGAGCGTCTTCACGCGCGACGCGAGCGTCCGGAAACCGAGTTCGCCGAAGAGCGTGAGGATGCGGTCGACGTCGAGCTTCTCACGCCAGGTCTCTTCGGGGAGCGTGAACGTGATGGGTGCGTCACGCCTGATGGTCGCTAGCATCTTCGAGAAGACCGCCTCCTCCTCATTCGCTTTGAGGAGCTCGATGGTGCGCGCCTTGATGCCTGCCTTCGTGAATGCCCCGTCGCCCTTCTTGAGCGTCTTATAGATAGACTCGATGTCGCGGAAGTTGATGATGAGCTCGCTCGCGCCCTTCTCGCCGATGCCGCGGATGCCGGGAATGTTGTCGGAGGGATCGCCGCGGAGCCCTTTGAAGTCCGGAATGAGTTCGGGGCCGAAGCCGAACCGCGTGACGACCGCGTCCTCGTCGTAGAGGATGGTGTCCTTGATGCCCTTCCGCAGCGTGTAGACGAGGACACGGTCGTCATCGACGAGCTGGAGCGTGTCCATGTCGCCCGACGCGATGATGGTGCGGAGCGCTTTCTCTTTTTTCACCTGTTCGACGATGGTGCCGAGCATGTCGTCAGCCTCGAACCCGGGATGCTCGAAGATGCGGATGCCGAACGCTGCGAAGATGTCACGCGAGCGGTTAATTTGGGCGACGAGCGCCTCGTCTATTTCGGGCCGCTTCGCCTTGTACCCCTCGAAAACCTCGTGTCGGTACGTCGGTTCCGGAAGGTCATAGCAGGCGGCGATGAAGTCAGGCTTCAGTTCCTCGACAATCTTGAGGAGCATCGAGACGACGCCGAAGAGCGCGCCGGTCGGCTCGCCCGTGGGTGAGGTGAAATCGGGAAGCGCGTGGTACGCGCGATGGAGGATGGCGTGCGCGTCGAGGAGCACGAGCGTCTTTCGTTTCGCCTTCTCTGTCTGTTGTTTTCTGTCTGTTGTTTTCTTAGTGGCCATACGTGAACACGCGCGTGCCGTCCTCACAGAGCGTTATCGATACTGGACACATGCGCGGGGGTATGAGTCCGTCGACGCGCTCTGGCCACTCGATGACGATGAGCCGTGCGGGGTCCTGAAGCATCTCCCCGAATCCGAGCACGCGGAGCTCCTCCTCGTCCTCGAGCCGGTACGCGTCGATGTGCGTGAGCCGCTCGATGAACGCGTGCCCCGTGACCGGGTACGTCTTCATGATGACAAAGGTCGGGCTCGTGACGGTCTCGGTGATGCCCAAGGTCTTCGCGAGCGCCTTCGTGAGCGCGGTCTTCCCCGCCCCGAGGTCACCGACGAGCCCTATGATGTGCGCATCGGACGTCTTCTTGAGCGGCGCGAGGAGCGCGCGTGCGATACCCATGAGTTCCGCCTCCTCGCGGATAGTCTTCTGTTCCATGGTGCTATGGTATCACTGAATACCCGTTCCCGCGCGTGGCAAATATTTGACCGTATGGTCGGGTATCACCTTCCAGGGCGTTCCCAAACTGCCACTTCGCATCAAGATGACACCTTGATATCGGGGTAAATGAAAACCGCACGAACTTCGTTCGTGCGGTTGGGTGCCTACCACCGGCTTATCGGTGGTTGGAGCACTGAATCTCGGATTTTGCCGAGACTTCGGTGCGCGGCGGTGTGATATAGAGGTACCGCCGATTATTTCGGCGCTCGGGCTTCGCTTCTGCCCGGCGCTCTTCAAGAACTTTTCCTGTCGGACACAGACCTGACTGGAATTCGCTCGCGGTCTTCATGACCGCACTGGTGACGTTGGGGCCGAAGCCCTTCATCGTCACCACCGACTGCGTCGTGGTCGCGCACCCTCCGAGGAGGAGCGCGAGAACGATTAGAATGGTCCTCGTCATTTTGTTCCTCTAGGTGTTGGGTCGTGTCTTGCTCGCGAGCTGGCGCGTTCGCGCCAGTCGCATTCAATGCCGTAGTACGGATGGTTCCGCACTTCGGCATCCCTCTCGTGCCGCACCTCGTTGGCGAAGGTAACTCCCTTCGCCCACCCCATGAGGGGGTTGTTGTTCGGGACTGCAGCACAGTCGCGAACGGAGTAGTACATCTGGCCCTGCGAAGGCCCGTCCCCGCGATATCCCACAGGAACTGGCGAGAGTGTGACTGCGCACCCCGACAGGAGCGTGACCAGAGCGATGAGAATTGTGATGAGCCTTTTCATCGTGCCCTCCCATGGGCAAGAATTTAACCTATTTATATTATACCATATTTTGTATAAAAGACAATACCCAACCGTCCATATTTTACGCCATAGAATGTGCTACCATTGACGCATATGCCCCAGTTCGATAACCGTGCAGCAGACAAGCGAATTGCGGAACTGCGCCACCGTGAGGAGGAGGCTTTGATAAAGGCGCTTGCTCCACAGTATGGTTTCCAGTATGTCGACCTCAATGATGTACCTATCGACGTTGATACCTTGAGTCTTTTGACCGAAGCAGAGTCGCGGAAATTAGAGGTCGCCCTCTACGCACGTGGTAACGAGAACGTTTCAATCGCTGTTCGCAATCCCCGGAATCCTGAACTCCCCGTACTCTTCGAAAAGTTGAGTGCGAAGGGTTTGCGCCCTGTCATCTCCATGGCCTCTCTCAACAGCCTCAATCATGCTTGGGAACGATACAAGGATGTCAAAAAAGCAACTGCGGCAAATAAAGGCGTCCTCGATATCAGTCCTGATTCCATCCAAGAATTCTCAACTAAAATAAAAACCTACCTCGATGCTGCTGAGATCATCCAGGGAATCCAACGAGAGAACACGAGCGAACGCATCACGCGGACCATTGAGGCGATGTTCGGTGGCGCTCTCGCTCTCAATGCATCCGATGTGCATATCGAACCTGAGGCTACCGGCATCCGTATTCGCTATCGACTCGATGGTATCCTCTGGGACGTGACGGACGCGCCACGGGAGATATACAAACTCCTCATTTCCCGCCTCAAGCTTCTCTCGGGACTCAAGCTTAATGTGAACCGAATTGCACAGGATGGCCGCTTCACATTCGATGTCGGCGAGCGAAAGATTGAGATACGCTCATCGGTCATTCCGGGGGCGTACGGTGAATCTATCGTGATGCGCCTCCTCGACCCGAATGCGACTGGCTTCGACATCAAAACCCTCGGTCTCAACGCACGACTCAATGAAGTTGTTACTGAAGAACTCGAACGACCGAATGGTGCCATCATCACAACGGGTCCCACAGGCTCCGGAAAGACGACTGCACTTTACGCGTTCCTCAAGACAGTCCACAAACCCGAGGTGAAGATAATCACCCTCGAGGACCCGGTCGAGTACAAGCTCCCCGGCATCGTACAGACACAAGTCGGCGGCGACTACAACTTTGCGACGGGGCTACGCTCCATCCTCCGCCAAGATCCAGACGTCATCATGATCGGTGAGATACGTGACCGCGAGGTTGCGGAGATCGCCGTACACTCTGCACTCACTGGTCACCTCGTCTTCTCGACACTCCACACGAATAGCGCCGTCGGTGCCATCCCCCGCCTCATCGACCTTGGCGTCGATCCACGTATGATGGCGAGCGCCTTCAATATCTTTCTCGGTCAACGTCTCGTCCGCCGGCTCTGTGAATCATGTAGGGTATCCCGCGACGCGACGACCGAGGAGCAGAAGCTCATCGCGCGCATCATGGAACAACCAGTCGCGCTTCACACGATATTCGAGGCGAAAGGATGTGATGTATGCAGCCACAGCGGCTATCGTGGTCGCATCGGCCTCTTCGAGGGAATTCGAATGGACGATGCGGTCGAGAGTGCCATTCTCAGTGATGGCCGTGATAGTGCCATTCTCGAGGCCGCAAAACCGCAGCGTATTCCCTCAATGCATCAGGATGGGATAATGAAAGTACTCGCGGGTATCACCTCGCTCGATGAGGTTGAGCGTGTGCTCGACCTCATGAATGAGGTGCGCTCATCTCAGAATGAGACCCAAGAAACCGCAAAGCCACAATTGATTCAAACACAATCTGATACTACACAGACTGGAATGTGATCAGTGCTCAGAGCTATCGAAGAGCCTGTAGCGTGTGAAAGTGAAACTTGGCAGTGAACGCACACGGCGCGAACCAATATTGGTTCGCGCCGTGAACTTTTGCTTGTGCAACTTGGCATTCTGACGGTCAAGACGACGCTCAATTCTGAGTGTGCTATATTCATGAAAGTCAGTGAATATAGATTCCTCGTTCTCCTACAGCTCCAATCGATAACCCTCTCTACAACTGACTTCCGCATGAAAGTGGCGCTCCAACACTAAGGAATAACCCAGTGTGCACGCACGAAGCGGGTACCAAATTACCCTCGTCTTGAGCACCATGGTTGCCGAGAGGGGTATCGCCTGGATGAATTGTCTTCGAGAGCAACACTGCCTCACCGAGACAGTGAATGAACGTTTGTGTGCAATTTTAGCACGATACTCATTTTTGTCAATCATCCGGATAGTGGGATCTGCCTCTCCCGCCCCTCTGTTACTTGGTATTTTGGCGTATTCTCGGTCTGCATTTTGAGGACGGCTTTCGTCACGCGCTCGGATGAATTTTGATACAATACTTACACATGGCAGTCGAACAGAAAACGGGGGTGCGATTCGAGCGCGACGGGGCTGGGAACCTCGATCAGACGCTCCGTCCCCAAGCGTGGGATGAGTACGTCGGCCAGGCGAAGACAAAGGAGAACTTGCGCATCCTCCTCACCGCAGCACGCGAGCGGGGACATGCTGCGGAGCACATCCTCCTCTATGGCCCTCCAGGTCTTGGGAAGACGACGCTTGCGCACCTCATCGCAAAGACTCTCGGCACGAACATGCGAACGACTTCAGGTCCCGCCATTGAACGGGTTGGGGACCTCGCTGCGATTCTCACAAACCTCTCACCGGGCGACGTACTTTTCATCGACGAGATACATCGCCTCTCGAAATCCATAGAGGAAGTTCTCTACCCCGCGATGGAATCTGGTGTTCTCGACATCATTATTGGGAAGGGTCCATCAGCGCGCACAGTGCAGCTTGACCTCCCTCCATTTACCCTTGTCGCGGCAACGACTCGCATTTCACTCCTCTCATCGCCCTTGCGCTCGCGTTTTTCTGGCGGCACGTTCCGCCTTGAATTCTACTCCAATGAGGAGATCAGTGAGATTCTGAGACGCTCCGCGTCGCTCCTCTCGGTCGACACCGACCCTGCAGTGTTGAGAGACATCGCACTCCGCTCGCGGGCGACCCCGCGGACCGCGAACTATCTATTGAAGCGCTGCCGCGACCTCGCACAGCTCGAAGGAAAGCGCCTTGGGGGCGACGTCGTTTCGCGCACGTTCGAACTTCTTGAAGTTGATGGCTTGGGACTCAGCGCGCCGGATCGTGCCATCCTGCACACTATTATCGAGAAATTCGGTGGCGGTCCAGTCGGGCTCAATACCATCGCCGCGGCGACCGGTGAAGAGATGTCGACCATTGAAGATGTGCTCGAGCCATACCTCATACGCCAGGGGCTCATCGAGCGTACGCCTCGTGGTCGGGTTGCCTCAGCTCTCGCATACGAGCACCTGCGGAATAGAGAAGAGAGGATATAGAATAGAGAATATTGAATATAAAATAGAGATAGGATACTAAAGACTGACATCATGAGCGGACATAACAAGTGGTCAAAGATAAAGCGTAAGAAAGAGGTCTCTGATGCGCAGAAGAGCAAGGTGTTCTCGAAACACGCGAGTATCATCGCAATGGAATCACGAAAGGCGATGGGAAATACTGCATCTCCAGGTCTTGCCGCCGCCATCGAACGCGCGAAGAAGGACTCAATGCCAAGGGAGAACATCGAACGCGCGATTGTGAAAGGTGCAGGGAGTGAGGGTGGTGGTCTCGAAGAGGTGCTCTACGAGACATACGGGCCTGGCGGCATTGCCATCCTCATCACTGCAATCACCGACAATTCAAACCGTACGACGCAGGAAATTCGGCACCTACTATCAAAACAGGGGTACGAGCTTGGTGGGAAGGGTTCAGCCGCATGGGCGTTCGTAAAAACACCTAGCGGGTACGTTCCAACCTCACCTATGCAACCGAGTGATGCAGATGGTGAGAAGCTCGCGGAGCTTGTCGAAATCCTTGAGGAACACAACGACGTACAGGACATCTTCACAGCTGCAGATGAGCCTGGGGTATCCTCGCACTGAAGAGCGCAACTTTACTGTGTTCCCTGCTCGCGTGAAGTGTTCCACTATTACTGTTTATGATTTATTATCATTCTGATGCGTGTCCTTGCTCTAGATCCTGGATATGACCGACTTGGTGTCGCCATTGTTGAGCGTGTTGATGGAAATGACATCCTCAATTATTCATGTTGCGTCGAGACTGACCGCACTCAGTCGTTTCCAGAACGCCTCTACGTGCTTGGAAATGCACTCAGCTCGCTCATTGAGACTCACGCTCCCGATGTGGTCGCTGTTGAGACCCTCTTCTTCAACAAGAATCAAAAGACCGCCATCGCGGTCGCGGAAGTCAGAGGAATGATTCTCTACCTCGCTACCACCGCAAAGTGTGCGATACTGGAATTCGGACCTCAGGAAGTGAAGGTCGCGGTGACTGGGTATGGAAAAAGTGATAAGCGGGCCGTCTTCAGTATGATAAAACGTCTTCTGCCCAATGCGCCAGTGCAAGCACTCGATGATGAGTACGATGCAATTGCGCTTGGACTCACTGCACTTGCACACTGCCGTGAATAGCAACTCAGCCTGGGTTGCAGAGCACTGGAACATCTGATAAAAATACGTGCATAAAAAAGTAATCGATATCACATCACATTTATGATCCTTCTAGGCAGTTTGTTTGGTTTTTTTGAGGAAGAAGAGGAAGAGGGGGGCGTTGACGATTCCCTCCTCGATGAACTCGAAGATGACGAGGTGGTCGGTGATAGTCTCCTTGAAGAGGAGACACCACACCTTGAGGAACCACAAGGATCCATCGATGAAATAGACCGGGATGAACATACCGACGGATCTCCACTTATTGATGGTGAGGAAGATGATGATGAGGATATGGACTTCGATTCCTTTGATGACAAGGACGAGCTCTGATGCTGAGTGCTCTCATTGAATATTAATGCGCAAAAACACCAGCCAAAACTGGTGTTTTTGCACTCCCCATTCCGCGTAGTTATGGGAGTAGCTTAACGAATCGACGCTTACCAAGCCTTAGGACGAGTGGTTCGGTAATAGCTTCGGGGAGCGACGCATACTTTTCGCCGGTCTCCGCATTCCGCACGCCCCCATCATCGAGGAGGCGCCGTAGTTCTGATTTTGAAGTGACCATGCCCGATTCGATAAGGGCGCTGTCATACGGGGGGCGTACCGCAGCAACATCGCTCGGTACGCCACCCTTCTCGAACGTCTCAATGAATGCCGCTTCCGCGGAGATCGCCGCGTCGGTCCCGTGGTACATCCGCACGAGTTCGCGGGCTAGTTCCATTTTGAACGTCTTAGGGTTCTCTCCAGCCTGCATCGCGTTCTCAATCTCATGTACGCGATGGAGTGGCACACGGGTGCAGTTGGTGAGGTACGGCACGATTTCCGCATCTGCCATACTCATGACCTTCCCGTACATGTCTTCGGGCTCCATGGTGAGTGTGATGGTGTTCCCCCAGCTCGAACTCATCTTGCGACCATCGGTGCCACGAATGAGTGGGTTCATGACGAGGTCTTGCGGCTCCTGGCCAAAGTGATCCTGGAGGGTACGTCCTGCGAGCAGGTTGAAGCGCTGGTCGGTTCCCCCGAGCTCGACGTCGGCGTGTGTCGCGACGCTGTCGTACCCTTGGAGGAGCGGGTAGAGGACCTCACGGAGCGACACACGCCTCCCCTCATCGAGGCGGCGCTTGATGTTCTCGCGCGCGATGAAGTCAGCGACAGAGAACTGGTCCGCGTGCTCGCCGATCTCGTGGTAGGTGAGTTTTCCGAGCCATTCGGAATTGTATCGGAATTCGACCTTATCCATATCGAGGAGTTTTGCGACTTGTTCGCGATAGGATGCCATATTCGCCTCGATGTCGGCCTGCTCGAGCATTGGCCGCTCACTCTCCTTATCGGAGGTATCACCGATGATGCCAGTGAAATCACCCACAATGAAGACGACCTGGTGTCCTAGCTCCTGAAAATCATGAAGTTTGAGGAGTGGGATAGAGCGCCCGAGGTGGAGATGGGGACTTGTGGGGTCGACCCCAAGCTTCACCCTAAGCACTCGTCCAGAGAGAAGTTTTATTCTAAGGCTTTCTGTATGGATAATTTCCTCAACGCCTCGAGTGATGAGCTCCTCAATGCGCGTAGGGTCAGTATTTGTGGCCATATATCGACCTTACTTTACCACACGATACTCGTATTCATATAGCATCCATCCAGTGGTACTATGGTTCAGCTACAATGCCACTCTGGCTTCGAAAATCGCTTAAACGAATCATCCTCGATGGGTTCATTGTGCTCTTTGTACTCGGACTCATCTCTCTGGGAGTGACACTCGTGTGGATCTCTTCCCTCGACATCCCCGATCTTTCATCTTTTGAAGAACGTCGCATCCTTCAATCAACAAAGATCTTTGATAGAACGGGTGAGGTTCTACTGTACGATCTGCACCAAGATGTGCGGAGGACTATCGTTCCCTATGAAAAGATTTCACGGCATTTGAAGAATGCCACAGTCGCTATTGAAGATGACACATTCTTCGAACATGGTGGAATACGACCACTTGCTATCCTCCGTGCGGCGTATGACAACTTCGTTGGTGGCGACCTCCTTGGTGGTCGTGGGGGGTCTACCATCACTCAACAGGTCATCAAGAACTCAATACTCGAACGTGAAAAGACACTCACAAGAAAGATAAAGGAGGTGATACTTGCTTTACGTCTCGAGCAGGTACTGACGAAGGAGGAAATTCTTGGCCACTACCTCAACGAGTCCCCCTATGGGGGTACTATCTATGGCGTCGAGGAGGCAAGTCTCTCTTTCTTTGGTAAGCATGCGTCTGATGTAACGCTCGCAGAAGCTGCGTACCTCGCATCACTCCCCCAGCTCCCTACCTACTACTCACCCTACGGTAGCAATCGTGACAAACTTGATAACCGAAAGAACCGAGTCCTCGAACAGATGCTCAAGAATGGCTTCGTAACAGAGACGGAATATACTGCCGCGAAGGAAGAAGTGGTTGAATTCAGGCCGCTCGCCGCGACGGGTATCCGTGCGCCACATTTTGTGTTCTATATAAGGGATTATCTTGCAGAAAAATACGGTGAGGAATCCTTAGCTGAACGTGGGTTCAAGGTCATCACAACGCTCGATTGGGAGCTGCAGGAGAAAGCAGAGGAAATCGTAAAAGAGAAAGCACTCTATAATGAGGATGCCTTCAACGCAGAAAATGGTGCGCTTGTCGCGACCAACCCAAAGAACGGTGATATCTTAGTTATGGTTGGGTCCCGCGACTACTTCGACGAAGAGATAGATGGAAACTTCAATATTGCGATAGCAGAGCGACAACCAGGATCCTCATTTAAGCCGTTTGTGTACGCAACGGCATTTAAGAAAGGGTACACTCCAGAAACTGTTGTCTTTGACCTCAAGACCCAATTCTCCACTACCTGTCAGCCAGACAACCTTACGTCAGAAGATGGTTGTTACTCTCCAACGAATTATGACAACCAATTCCGTGGTCCAGTCTCACTTCGGAATGCCTTAGCCCAATCCCTCAATGTCCCTGCAGTTAAGACTCTATATCTTGCGGGTATCACCGACTCCATCAAAACAGCGCGTGATTTTGGTATCACAACCCTCACGAACCGTGACCAGTACGGCCTCACTCTTGTCCTTGGTGGAGGGGAGGTAAAACTCCTTGAGATGGTTGGTGCATACGGTGTGTTCGCATATGATGGTGTCCGTGCTCCACTTCATAGCATTCTCCGTATCGAGGATAATAGTGGGAATATCATAGAGGAATTCAAACCTGAGTCGAAGCGGGTGATGGACCGAGATATCACGCTTTTGATCTCAGATATTCTTTCAGATAATGTAGCTAGAACGCCGCTCTATGGCGCAAATTCACTTCTCCACTTCCCCGGACGAGATGTCGCAGTAAAGACCGGAACCACAAACGACAAGCGGGATGCTTGGATTATTGGGTACACTCCCAATCTTGCTGTGGGGGCTTGGGCTGGGAATAATGACAATAGATCGATGAGTGAGCTCTCTGGACTTATTGTGAGTCCTATGTGGCGCTCGTTCATGGATTTTGCACTTCAGAAATTTCCACAAGAATCTTTCGCTGAAGCTCCAGCTACTCCTGACTCTCTCAAACCGGTATTGCGAGGTATATGGTTTGACCCATCTGTGCTTCTTCCCACTGAGGGAGAGGGGTTACCCCAACTGAGTCTCGAGAAGACGATTTCAAGTGCACACTCAATCCTTTACTATGTGGACAAAGAGAATCCACGTGGTCCTTACCCCGCGAACCCCGGGCAAGACCCACAATTCTCACTGTGGGAGTATCCTGTTTCTGTTTGGAAGGCAAACCTCCTCAAGGTGTCTGAGGTTGTTCCAGAAGAAAGCAATGATCGAGAAAGAAATCGAGACACTACTGATGATTAAAAGTGGTTAGATGAGTTCTTGGGGCGCGTGCGCCACCCCAAGGCGCCCCTTAAGGTGTGTGAGAATTTCTTTCTTCCTCATGAGTATCTCTGATTTGAGTGCCCCTTGTGTGTGTACTGAAAGTGTCCGTGTGTAGGGTGTGTAGCGGCACGCAGTGGCGGATAACTTCACTCCAAGAAGATCATTGATGACCTCGATGCTGTTCTCAATGACCGTCTTTTCTGGCGCGGTGAGTTTCTGCCGATATACCTCGAAAAGGTCGCTCACTTTCATCACTTTTCCCCGTCCCACCTTTCTCATTTATTAAGCGATTAGTTCTTGAGTAGCTGTTAGGCATTAGCTCTTAGCTGTGAGAATGATTACACACTCGATTCTTAAATTTTCTATATTCCATATCTTTTTTCTATATTCAATATTCTCTATCCTATATTTCTACTTATTCATTGGCATCACAAGGTAGCGCATTGAGCGGTCGTGCACATTCTCAACTACAAGCGGCCTTCCAATACCGGCAAATTTTAAGAGGATGCTTTCATCAATAATGTGTTGAAGTGCTTCGCTTACATACCGTTGGTTGAAATTGAGTGATATTTCACCACCCTCAATTGTAGCTGGGATTGATTCTTTTGTTGTACCATACTCACCACTTTGCGACACGAGAGTTACTGTCTTACCAGAAGCAATAATTGAGAGTTGGGAGAACTTATTGAGAAAGATACTTGTCTTCCTCAACGCATTTATGATGTCTTTTGTGAGTATGGTCGAAGTCACTTGGTACTCTTTGGGGATTATCTGCTCATAATCTGGGAATGTTCCTGATAAGAGACGTGAGGTGATGTATATGTTTCCTATTGTGACAGAACATTGATTTTCATTCAGGTGTAGAAAAACCTCATCCAGACACCCCTCCAACACTCGCGAGAGTTCGAGTGCGTTCTTGTATGGAATGAGGAGTGAATTGCTTAATACAATCCCTTTTTGAGGAATTGTTTTCTCCATGAGTCGAAAAGAATCAGTTGAAACAAATGTGAGAGTGTGCTCTTTCTTTTGGTGTATGTAAATACTCCCAAGTTCAGGTTTAATTGATGATTGAGAAGCAGCGAATGCTGTTGTTTTAATTGCATAAGCCAAAGTGTCCCCTTTGATACTAATTTTCTCTCCTGTAACTTTTGGGATATTTGGAAAATCCTCAAATGGTATGCTTTTTATGTCTGTTTTTGAGTTTTGGGTTTCAATACTAAGAATAGTATTCTCTATTGAAAGTGTGATTTTTTGATCGGATATCAAATTGATAGTTTGGAGAAGAATATTCGCAGGTACTGCAACAGACCACTCACTACTTAAGTGTATAGGTAGTGTCGCCTCGATACCAATCTCTAAATTTGTAGCTTTGATTGTGAGGGAATTTTTTGATGCTTCTAGGAGGACACATTGGAGGATGGGGAGTGTAATGTGTTTGGTACTTGCTCGAGAAACCACCTCAAGTGCTTTTTGAAAGATTTGGGTATCAATTGTGGTGTGCATAGGTGGGTATGTATAAATTTTTCTACCTTTTAGTTTCTTATTATTAGTTCTGTGGATGTGTGAATATCAGTTTTCTATATTGCATTCTCGTTATTTTTTTAAATTTTTTATACCCATATCGGTGTGTATTTTATACTCATTAATAAAAATGTCTGTGGGTATATTCAATATTCATATAGATCGTAAACACACATCACTCAATAATAAGGAGGTAAATCTAGAACTTATACAAACTATTAACAAATACTCCCCACCAACTCTTAAGGTGTTTTCCACACTACTTAAGCAACATACGAATCTGTGAGATCTCATCCTCAAGTTCCTGATTCTCCTTAATCTCTCGTTTCACTTTCTCACATGAATGGATGACAGTTGTGTGGTCACGCCCACCAAGCTTTTGTCCTATTGCAGGGTATGAGACTTGGAAGTCTTCACGAAGAATATACATAATGAGCTGACGCGGCTTCACCACCTCTTTCCGCCTCGTCTTCTCATAAATACTTGTAGGCTCAATATCAAAGAAACGAGCAACCTTATCAACCACATCAGACACCGCAAGTGATTTTCTTGGTCTTGTACTATTTTTAATAAGTACTTTAACCTCATCAAGAGTAAGGGTGCGCCCAAGAAGTTGAGATTGACAAAGAATGGTGTTAAGCGCCCCTTCAAGCTCACGAATGTTCCCATCAATAGTATTCGCGAGATGGTCGACAACATCATCGGAGAGTGTGATCGAATTCTGTGCCGCTTTCGCTTTAAGGATGGCGCACCTTGATTCACTATCAGGAGCTGGTATATCAACAATCATCCCCTGCGCAAACCGAGACTGAAGACGTTCCTCCATGTTTGACATCAGTGACGGGTGGACATCACTCGAGAAGACAATCTGTTTATTATTATCATGCATCGCATTAAAGAGATGGAAGAGTTCCTCCTGAGTCTTTTCTTTATTCGCGAGGAACTGAACATCATCCATAATAAGAACATCATACTGACGATACTTATCCTTAAAGTTGTTCGCGGTTCCATTCTGGAGTGAGTTCATGAAATCAACTGCGAATCGCTCGCTCGTCACATAAAAAACCTTTTTCCCAACCCTCTTTAACTGATTTCCTACCGCCTGGATGAGGTGGGTCTTCCCATGCCCCGTCTTTCCATAGATGAAGAGGGGGTTGTATGCGATACCAGGCTTCGCTACAACAGTGCGAGCGGCAGCATGAGCGAGCTCATTGAATGGACCCACTACAAATGTATCAAACACATACCGTGGATTCAGGTTGTCGCTCTTATTAATGTAGTATTCTTCAAGGGGAAGGGCCGCATTCACTGTTTGCTTCTTTGAAGTCTCTATACGCCGATCGCTCCGCTGGACGACCGCATATTCGATTGAGCGAGCATGCGTCGTGAGTTCTCGTAAGGTCTTCAGTATGAGCGCTTGGAATTTATCAGCAAGCCAGTCTCGGACGAAAACACTCGGTACCCCTAAAGTCACCGTTCCATCCTCAAGTGAAATAATATGTGTGTCTCTGAACCAAGTTTTAAAGTTCGCAGGCGTGATTGAGAGCTCGATATTGACAAGAGCATCATCCCAAAGTTTCTTGATATCGATCTGCTCAGTCTGGAGAATACTCATTGGGGTGTTTTGAATGGAACTCATAGGAGAGGTATCTCGCAAACGTAAGGTGCATTATACTGCGGTGTGGAAAAGTGTAAATACTCCACAGAACTCCACGTCATTCGTCACATAGTTCATATCATCTGTGTAAAAACTGTGGACAGCAATAGAAACGCACATCTGAGAATACCAAGTACTCTTTATTGATTTCACACAAAAACTAGTGTACAGTGCTTTCTCATTACCATACCTATGTCAAAACGAACCTACCAACCAAAGAAGCGAAAGCGTGCCACTACCCACGGTTTTCTCGTCCGTGCTCAGAGCGCAAAAGGGAAGAAGGTTCTCAAAGCTCGACGTCGTAAAGGTCGTGTGAAATTGAGTGTCTAGGCACGCCCAATGAGAGAGACACCAGCAAGAGGGTAGAATAGCGTTGGTCATACAAAAACTATCCTTTATCTCTCTAACAAGGTACACTGAGCCGATGTTGCGAAAGAAAGAACGACTTACCAAGGCATCTTTTGGTCTTTTTTTTAAGTCTGGCAAGCGTGTCCACTCCCCCTTCCTCACCCTCGTGTATACCCCACACCACACCTTCCATGCATCAATTGTGGTTCCAAAGAAGGTCGCACATGGTGCAGTCAAGAGGAACAAGATACGCCGGCAACTCTACGATATCGTCCGAAAGCAGCGAGATGTTACGAGTCAGCAAGGGATTTTCATCTTCCTTGTAAAAAACCCCAGCATAAATGCAAACTTTCAAATACTGAAGCGAGAGGTTGAGGGGCTCATTACTAAGGCGAGAAGTGTAAGTTAGAATACAGCACGTCATGTTCAGTTTCATTTGGCACTCCATTTTCTTTGATCCGGTATACAACACACTCGTCCTATTCATTGATATAGTGCGGGGTGGGGATGTGGGGATTGCCATCATCCTCACGGTCATTGTGGTCAAACTCCTCCTCCTCCCTATTTCCCTCAAAGCGGCACGCACACAACTCGCGATGCGTGAACTCGAGCCGAAGATTCAAGAGCTCAAAGAGAAATACAAAGATAAGCGTGAGGAACAGGCAATGCGCATGGTTGAGCTCTTTCGCGAGGCAAAGGTGAATCCTTTCTCAAGTATTCTCCTCCTTTTCATTCAAATACCAATTGTCATTGCACTCTACCTCTCAGTCTCAACAGGTGGAGGCATTGCGCTCCCAAAAATAAACACAGAGCTTCTGTACCCTTTCATACCCACACCCGAGTCACCCAACATGTTCTTCCTGGGCGTCCTCGACATTGCTGGGAAGAGTTTCCCCCTCGCGTTCATTGCTGGAGTGCTCCAGTATCTCCATACACACCTCGCAATACCGAAGCTCCCACCTCGAGATCCAAAGGCACCGGTTAGCTTCAAGGATGATTTCAGCAGGAGTTTCCAGCTCCAGATGCGCTACATACTGCCGGTCATCATTTTCATTGCCTCGTACTCAATTTCCGCTGCCATCGCACTCTACTTCGTGGTAAGCAATCTCACTGCTATCGCGCAAGAGTTTATTGTCAGGAGGAACGGCTTGAAAAAATGAACGACACCTCTTTCCCCACTCGTGATCACTCACGTAGGAGCGTCAAATCATACATCCAGAGTGAACCGTCGTTCTTGTTGATGAAATAGAGGTATGTCCCGTCAGAGTTGGTACCCATCTCTAGTACATCGATATCCCTCCCGCTCTCAAGCGAAAGATTTGTGATAAATGAGCCAGATTCCCCAGTCACATCAATCATAAAGAGACTGTCGGCGAGAGCCGCTGTGCCTTGATACCAAGATTCTGGGAATCCTTCCGGGAGCCCACTGCTTGGGAATGCGCAGAAAGCAGTGCTTGATGCAACAGGATGTGCAACACATTTTTCTGGGATAACGGTAAAATCAAGATAT
>CAZFBT010000003.1:26140-44307 GCA_964517185.1 uncultured Candidatus Saccharibacteria bacterium
GATATTCACTTGCACCCTCCACCATAACCTGTGACATGTAATTAGTATTCTTTCGAGAAGTTATCACAAGCTTCTCGTTGACTCGCTCTGCCATTAATCCAAAACCAGATGGTCCACCATACTGTAAGCCATTTTTTGTTGCTTCATACACTGCTCCTTGTTGCGATGCGGATGGTGTCGTGTATACGTACACTGACTCACCCCAGAGGACCTGGACATCACTGAGAGGCGAAGTGAAGAGAAGCGAGCTCGTGTCTGTTTGCAAATCATAGCTATATCCATTCGCACCAGCTGTCTGGGGGAGGAGATAGTAGACAAAATCTCCACGTGTGCTGAATTCCACCTCAGTGGCACCATCAGGCAATGTTTTTCCTACAAAGGCATCAGCACTCGATCCATTTTTGATGAGTGAGCCAACGACCGTTTCGAGCTTCCCATTGGCCTCAGAAGTGATTGCCACCTTTCCGTCAGTTGGAGAAAAAATCGCGCGAGAAGCTCTTGGGAATGTCGTACCACTTATGAGAGACTCACTCCCACCTGGGAATGCGATGTGGTAGATGTGCCCTGTCCCCTGTTCTGCATACTGGATGCCATTTTGCACAAATGCGGCGCCAATGACAGGACGCGTAGTGAGTTGCCGGAGACCTTGGTTTCTCCCACTCTGGTCTACCGGTGCAGTGTCAACAGTAGAGGGTATCGGCTCAAATGTCGGCTCGTTTCCAAAACCGAAGTTCGAAAATGCGTCAGGAAGATCTCCATCTTTCCCATAGAGTACAAAGTATCCCACAACTCCCCCAACAATAAGGATGATAAGAGTGCTAATGATGATTACTTTACTCATGTGTTTTGTTTCTTGCTTAGAACCTAATTATTCAAGACGCACTGCGGTTCAGGTGTAGTTGTATAGCTCCCATTAAGTTCAAGTAAGCACCATCCTTGGCAGGTTTCGTCGGGGCCAAACACACGGCCTGCACACTTCAATATGAGTGGGCCTGAGGTTTCAGTGGTAGCACCACTTCCTGAGGTCGGGCTCGTTGTTCGATTGATATTCGTTACTGGATTTGCACCACTGAGCACATCGAGCTTTACAAGCCCGGGGTAGATGAAGCTGAGCACAATGAACGGAATGAGGAGGATACCGAGACCGATGAGTGCACCCTCGATGTCCTTTCTCGCCTCTGATTTGCTGGTGACCACATCGGTCATGCTCCACTTTACGCCTGCGATTGCAATCTTCACAACCGCGATGAGAGCACCTACTGCAATGGTAAGCATGTAGAGTGCATTGATGTATTCGGGAAGTGTTGCAGTGCTCGGGTCATTCACATTTGGTATGCCAACGAGCGGTGTGAATTTCGCATCGACAGCCAGGGCTGGGTCGGGCATGAGCGCACCCACCATGAGGGCTATGGCGGCACAAGCGACCGACCAGGCGAACCATGTGTAAACTGAAGAAAGGAATCGCATAGAATCTTAGAAAGCAACGTTAAATGCACCGGTAAGGTACTGTGGAACTTTTCGTGTGAGAAGAAGTCGGAGCCCGACAGTTGCGGAACCTCCACCCTCATTCACCTTGCGGAGGGTGATCGTACCGGGATCAGTATTCGGCGTCGCAGGTCCTCCATTAACCGACCACTCGATCGATGTCGTTTGTGGAGTGAGGTCGGTATCCATGAAATACGGCACTGCGCGAACTGTTACCTCATCACTTAGAAGTTGGTAAGAATTTGCAATAGCTCGGTGGTGCATGCCCCGAAGCGGATTGTCCTCATAGAAACGGAGGACCGGTTCTGAAGGTGTAAGGGATATCGTCTTACCACCGATGAGCTTTCCTCCTGAGAAGACTTCCACCGTAAGAGCGTCACCTTGATACTGTGACATCTCCAGTTCGATGATTTGCTTACCACGTATCGCTCCACCAAAGAGCACTCCACCATTTCGTTTCCAAAGATACGAGTAAGATGCTGGATCGGTATTCCCACCTGCAAGCACCACAGCGACTGCACGAACCTTAGAACCTTCACTCGGGAGCGCGCGACCTGCGTAGGTCAGGGGTATATAGGTATCCGCCTCAACATGGATGTTCGTTACAGTCGGCACAATGACCGTGCTCAGAGATGTCTGTGAGCCACCTATCCCTATGACAGCCCGTACTGTTATTTTTTTACCAAGTTCACCGAGAGCGACCTCGATACTCCTCGCGTTGTTCGTGTTTGCCACAAGAGTCCCATCTACATACCACGTGATGGTGGCATTTGTGGTGTTCATAGTGTAGGCGTCGAGCGAAACAACGGCGGTGCTAAAGGGTTCTGGGAAGTTTGGGGTCACCGAAAGAGAGGACTCTCGCCCTAAGCCACCGAACTGTGCGTGAGCACATGAGGCCAGGGTAAAGTACAGCACCCCAATGAGCATGACCCGAAACGCATGGCTACTGAGAACGTACATCATACTATCTATCTATACACGTATAGCTTAACATGGCGTGAACAGCGTTTATTCACTATTGAACAGTGCCGAGGCGTTCATATAGATAACCCAAAGGGGGAGCCATGGGAACAGGTTCAAAATGGGGAGAATACTCAATACGAGGGCAAGAAGGGTAAGGAAGAAGAGCATTGTGCTACGAAGAACACTCAATCCGAGCATATAGAACCAAATGAGGTATATGACGAATGCCCCAATCGAGAGAAGGGCACCGAGTCCCCAGAATATGAAACCGAGCTCTCGTGCCGGCACGAGCGAGTCAAAATTTACGAAGTAACTGAGAACCTTTCCGGTAAAGGTTCCCTCCTTGAGGTAGAGCAAGTATGCGGCGATACCGAAACCGAGGAGTGTGCCCATCGCGAATAGGAACTGCCAGAGGTACACTGTCCATATCCCTCCGAGACTCATCCAGCGGGCGAATGAGGCGACCTTCTTTCCTGAGCGCAACCCTGCGCTGAACATCGCTTCTTTGCGGGCTATCTTCTGAGCGACCAAGGCTTTTGCCTCCCGGACCGCCAATTCTCGAGCGGCTTCTTCAAGGTAGAGCGTTTCTTCATTCGCTGCCTCAATGGCTTCGCGCTCAGCGCGCTTATCCTTCTGCTTGTAGGCGCGTGCCGCAAGGCCCTTTTCCTCAAGAAACTCCTTTTCAACAGGACCTACACGCTCCTCGGTGTCATAGGGTACGCCATCCCTGCCGCGCACGACGATGTTTTCGATGCCGCGCGTTGCATCTCGGTTGAATGTTGGTTCGTTGGCAGCCTCCCCCCAGTAGACGCGATCAGTCGCCACCGCTCGCTTTTCTGCAGCTTTTCGCACCGCCTCCTCGCGGGGAGTCTCTGGTTCGTCCCTGTATGCGAGATTAGATGCGGTTGCCATACGTTACGCGTTCCCCAGGAGCTCCTGGCGAGCCTTTCGTATCTGGAGAATTTGCGAGGGGTCTGAGGTGATGATCTGATCTTCGGTGTACGAGGCGATAATCTTGATTGCGACATGCTTTAGGCCTGCGAAGAAGATTCCCTCGCCCACCCCAGATTCAAGGAGTGTGAACTTTTCCTCATCGGTGAGGTTGAAGACGTTCTGTAGCGTGTCGATGGAAGTGGGTGACTGCTTCATGAGCATCTGGAGGGATGAGTTCGTGATCATGGGGATGCCGTACGGCGAGCGGAGGAAGTCGTCAACGTCCTGGGTAATGGTCGCGAGACCGAGGTAGTACTTGCGTCCGCGCTTCGCGACGTTATGAAGGAATGCGGCGGTATCGGGAGATTTGAGCATCCACCACGCCTCATCAATGACAAGAAGCCGTTTCTTGAGTTCGCGGCGCACGGCGCCCCAGATATGGTTCGTGACGATGTACATCGCGATGGTCTTGAGTTCCTCCTCCATGTCGCGGAGTGAGAAGACGATGAATTTTTGGTTTATGTCGACGTTCGTCGCTTGATTCATGAAACCCGACCATGTGCCCGAGGTGTACTTCGTGAGGCGCTGGACGAGAGATTCACTCCCCTCCATGCCGGCGAGGACCATCTCGAAATCGGAGAGGAGAGGCGGCGGGAGGTCGCGATAGTCGCTCTCGCCGGTGATGTCCTTCAGCGCATACGTCTCGCGGATGGCCTGGTCGATGATGGCGTCTTCCTCTGGGGTGAGTCCACCGAGCATGAGCTTGAAGAGGCCGACGAGCTCGATGATGTGGGAACGCAGGAGGTCGTGAGGGTTCTCATCGGATTGTGGTGTGGGGAGATCGAATGGATTGATGTGATTCGTCGATGAGAGCGATATGTTGAAGTAGCGCCCTCCAGTCGCTTCGGCGAGGTATTCATACTCACGCTCTGGGTCGATGACGATGACCTCAGTTCCGAACATGAGGGAGCGGAGTATCTCGAGCTTCGTCGCGTATGATTTTCCCGCACCTGATGTTGCGAAGGTGACCGAATTGTAGTTTGTGAGGCTGAAACGGTCGAAGAGAACGAGCGAATTATTGTGCCGATTGATGCCGTAGAGAATGCCGGTATCCGAGGTGAGATCGAATGAGGTGAATGGGAAAAAAGACGAGAGGGGCGATGAGTTGAACTTCGTATGCACAAGGAGCTTATCGCTCACGATGGGGATGATGCTCTCGAACCCCTGTTCCTGCTGGAAGAGCGCGGGTTTGAGGTAGATGAGGCGAGCGTCGAGCATGCCTTTTATCTCACCCTCAATTTTGTTGAGGTCGACCTCAGTGTTTCCATAGAGGGCTACATAGAGCCCCACATTGAAAAGCTTCTCTTCAGCTTGCTGGAGCTTATCACGGAGCTCCTCGAGGTTTCGGTAGGCGGCATCGAGTTGGGGGTCGCGGACCATACCCTTCTCTGCACGGTCGTTGATCTGGCTCTGGACTTCGGCGACCTTTTTCTGGAATTTTTTGAGCGTCTCGCCAGTATCAATGGGGTGGATGACGATGGATACGTCCGTTTCGCGCTCAAGGTTGAGTATTGGTTCGAGCCAACCATCGGTGAGATAGCGCGGATATGACACCGCGAAGAAGACTCGGGCAAGTTTGCCACTCACATTAAGGTTTTTTGGACTGAAGTTGATTGCCGCTGGAGCAACAACATCGGTAAGAGAGAGCGGCGTATCGTTCAGTATTTCGCCATCACTTTTCTTCTTTAGACTCCCCTGGATAAGATCTAGTATTCCCATATGAATAGATATCAAACCTTAGGTGCTGCTGACGGATCTTCAGGATTGAAAATGTGGTAGAAGAGCTCGATGAGCTCCTCGTTCCCCAAAGGGACGGTTCGCACACCAATGCGCGCGAGCCCTTGCTCGACGACGGTGACACGCTGCTCGAGCTGGCTCCGATCCTCCTGGAATCGCTCCGGGCTGAGGGGGTCCACTTTTTTCTTTGAGCCAAAGACACCCGAGATGCCTTTCTGAAGTGACACGGTGGGGGGAGAGTACGGTATAACGACGAAGAAGTTCTTTGCCATGATATCGACTTCGGTGGTAAATGTCCGAATGAACTCAATGTACTCACGGAGCTGGATACGCATGAGGTCATTGTCTTGGTATGATTCCCGTTCCTGGAGTTGTGCAAGGTATGGTCGAATGTCGAGCCGACGGGACTGGATATATACCTGGAGCGAGAAGTCGAGTGTGTTGAGGAAGGCCTGGAACTGGGAGAGAATGGCCTGCTGCTCATCGCTCGATTTGAGTGCGAAGTTCATTGATGAAGCTAGGAGAATAGTACACATCTGCCCATTCTTAAGAATGACGATGCCGTCGCGAATATCCTTAATGGGTACGAACTGTTGTGAAGCATTCTTGATTCCAGCCATAAGACTATTTTTCGAGTGTGTTGAGGCTGAGACGCTGCGCGAGCGAAGACAGACGTCTCTTTTGGGTGTGTTCAACCGGGTTTCCGAGCGAATTGCTCTCAGTCGGATGTTCGATAACTGACTGTTCCTGGTCTTTCCGCCAGAGATAAAGCTTATTCTTGCTGAAGTATGTCACGAGCGATTCTAGGAATACGGAGAATGGGCGATTATTCACCCTATGGAACGTGAGGAATCCCGTGAGCACTCCGATGGGCGTACCAATGAGTATGAAGAGTAGGAATGGGAGGAGAAAGAAGAGAAGGATAAGAAACCCCAATCCTCCAGCAAGGTATATGAATTGTTTCCAGGTGAAAGGACCAAATATCTTATCCTCTACCTCGATGAATTGAGGCACTTCAAAGCGCATGGGTTTAGTATAGCATTGTAGCTCTTCGCTACTGGCTCGTAGCTGTTAGTTTGAGGAAGAATGAAATATTAAATAGAGAATATGGGATATGAAATATAGAATAGGAGAATAGAGAAAATAGAGAATGTTTGACGGAGGTAGTCAGACTGCTATCATAGAGCAATGAAAAAGAGCCCTCAGAAGAAAAATATCAAACAATTGGATGACAAACCGTTCACTACAGGTGAGGCGAAGAGGATGTTTGGTGGCATACAGGAACATTTTGACGACAATTTCAAGGTCATCAATGATCGTATTGGTATGATGGACGAGAAATTCGAACTGAAATTCACTGACGTACACCAGGTGCTTGGCGAGCACACTCAACTCTTGGGGAGATTGCTGATTGATGTCGAAGAAATCAAATCAGGTATGCGCGAGAAAGTGAGTCTGGAGCAGTTCAATAAGCTCGAAAAGCGACTCGTTTCTCTTGAGTCGATAGTCTTAGGAGGAAAAACAATGAGGCCAAAGGGGCCGAGATAGAGGCCTGGTTAGATGCGGCAGGTCTTTGGGTGTGAGGACTGGAAAACCATACGCCTAAACGATGATATTAGAGAATAGAAGATAGAGAACAGGTTATAGGTGATAGAGACCAAAAACAAGAAACTGAAGACTGAAAACCGACAACTTAAAACTGCTTCCAAGCACTAAGCACAAGGAATCAATAACTATCAACTATAGACTATCGACTATGAACTACCGTGTGGGTGGCGGAGGAGGTGGGATGCTCGTCGGAGGATTTCCACTCGATGGAGGCGCACCCTGATTGCGCTTCATCGCCTCGATATCGCCCGCCATGGTGCGCTTCGCCGAGAGCGCGGAGAGGAGCTGTTCTCGTGTGAGTGGTTGTACTTCGCCCTGGTTCGCTCCTTGCAGCGGCGCCTTCGGCGCCGCTGTGCCGTCTGGCCGAAGCTCGAGCCGCTCTTTGAGAGATGAGTCCGCGTCGGGGAGAGAGGTCTCAAGAGAATCCAAGACTTCATGGATGCTTACAAATTCAGCATCCTTGGCAATCTCATACAGGTAATCCTTGACTCCATAGAGAGACAACATCTCAAGTTGGAGAAAAATCGAAGCAGCATATTCCTCAGAAATGCCAAGCGATTGACGGATATTCTTTTGCAAGTGAGTGATCGGTTCGAAGACAAAAAGAACCAGCAAAATCTCATTTCGTAACTTCTCTAAGGCGCCCTCTCCAAGATTGAGAGTTGCTACTATATTGTGAAGCTGGGCATTGAGTTCAGAAGCCGTTAGAACCTCTTTTAGGTCTAATGGAAGCTCACGCCAACGTTCTTCTACTAACTGATTTAGTGCAGGATTCATATACCAAGGATCTTCTATGCTTTCTTCTCATCGCCCTTGTTCTTCTCAAGCATCTCATTCAACTTTTCTGCTAATTCTTCTGTATCAGATTTGTCTTTGCCCTTATCCTTGATTTTATCAGTTGTCTCACGGATCGCCTCTGCGGCCTTTCTGTTGCCATAGAACCAACGATACGGTCGCGACCTATCGAGCGTGTCTGCGTATGCTTCGCCTCGAGACGCCTTAATCTCGTTGATGCGGGCATCCTTCGCGGCCTTTGCTTTCTTAAGGTCATTCTCTTTATCCTCTAATTTCTGATCATCAGCAATCCTCTTTTCTTCATTTTCGATAGCTTCTCTATATCCGCGTATCTGATCGGCGTAATTCTTCTTTTGTTCTTCGGACGAAGCAGTCAGCATTTTTGCACTGGTTTCAGATATCGCTTTCCTCATAGGAGCAGTAGCGTCCTTCATTTGTGTTCGCACACTTGCCACCGCAGCCGCTGCGGCAGCAACTGCTTGACTCTCAGTACTTGTTGCTGCGTTTACTTCCTTCTCAGCATCTTTATCGTAGCCAAGACTCTTTGCGTATTCTTTCTCCTCCTTGACCTTCTTATCGATTGCAGCCTTAAAGCCTCCAGCCTTTCCTTCTCCAATTCCCATAGCTTTTCCTGTGCTTCCCACCTTACGTGCATCAAACGAAGAGCCAGCTACAGACTTGGCGAGTTTGAGCTGCTGACGAGCAGTCCAACTTGTTGCAGCCCGTTGCTTCAGAGTACCATCTTCCGATTTGTTATATGCATATCTCCCAAACGTACCCCTCCCTGCCGCAGCTGCAGCTCCGAACGTTGCATTTCCGAGCATCCTCTGGCCGCGCTGACGGAGGTTGTCACCCCAGCCAACGACCATCTTCCCGCCGACCATGCCGAGCTGGTTCGCGAGCTTGAGGGACATGATGAGGAAGAATATCGCAACCATGAAGACGAGGACGACGGAAAAGCTGTCAACACTACCTGGGGGAGCTGCTTTGGTGAGCGCCGTCGAGAGGTAGTTTCCATCCAACGTGGGTGTATTGAGCATGATTTTGATGCCCTCCCCAAGGACTTTGAGTGACACATAGAGGAGGAGGAGATACACGGGGGCGAAGAAGGAATAGTTAATGAGCCGCACCCAGAGATCGCGTGCATAGTGTGCGGTGTTCGGAAATACTGTCGCAGCGAAGAGGATAGGCGAGAACACCATGATGAAGACGAGCGCAACGAACCGTACGAGGAGTAGCAGCGCACCCGCAGCGAGCACGAAGCCGGCGATCATGAGGAAGGCCGCGCCCATGACATAGAACGCGAAATTGCCACCACTGGTAAGTTTCGCGAACGTGTTTGGGTCGGGTGTTCTATAGAGTGTCGAGACGCCGAGGATGTCCGCAATCGACTGTGCAATACTGCCGCCCGTACTCGTGCCGACCATGGCCTTGTAGACGTGGACGGCGGTCAGGTTACCGAAGTCGATGATGAGCTTTGAGAATAAGAGGCTGAAGTTTATGAGAACCGCGCCAATGAGTATCTGTGCGAGCATGCGCTTTGTTGAGGCGCTCTCAGAGTCGATGATGGTGCGGATACCGAGGTAGATGAACCCGAAGATGAAAGCGAGATTCGCGATATCGCGAATGAGCGTCCAGAGGGTGCCGATTGTGATTCCGAGCGCACTCGTGTGGTGGAGCATTTCACCCATCTTGAACACAACCATATTGAGCGTCGAGTCAAGGAGCATTCCGCCGAACCAGGTAATGTACGAGGAAACGTAGAGGAGGAAATTCCCGAGCACTTGCCCTATCCAGTTGAGCCAGTCAACCTTTCCTGCTGGTATACCAGAATTTATGTCAGCTTGAGCTGCCGCAGTGTGCAAGGAAACGTGCAAGAAGAGCAGCACAAGACCGGACACGACCATGAGCGAGGCAAGTGATGGCAGTATGTTGTACGTGCGGGATATGCGCATACTAGTTTCCTCCGCCAATGACCGAGTTACACTGTAAGTCGACCTGCTGCTTGAACTCGTTGATCTTCTGCGTGAGTTCGGGTACGTCGAACTGTTCTACCTGAACGATGTCCGAAGGTGAGTGGAGGATACCACTTTGCTGGAGGCTCAGGTAGTCTTCGATGATCTGTGCTTTCTCTTCTGCAGTCGCCGCTGTCTGATACCGCTGGAGCATGTTCTCAAGTTGGGCGATGTTGTTCAGAGTCTGAGCGATATCTGCGAGCGCAAGCACCTGTGCCTGCTGAAGTTCGGTCGTCAGTGTGCCGGAGTGGCACGTGTTCGCGGCACCATAGGTGTCATCCTTATAGCTTGCGGCGTCTTCGAGTAAGGTGACTATCGCCTGTTTTGCATTGTAGTAGTTGCTCTCGACGGTGAGAGAGTCTTGGATTGCAACAGCGCCCTGACTGCCGATACCTGAGGTTGTGGGATCCAAACTGATTTGCTGGTAGTAGTTGCCAGGCGAACCACCTGCGTTGGTAGTGAGGCCGAGAAGACCGCCAGCGCCTTCGAACGCCATGCTCACGAGCTGTGCGAAGAGTGCAGAAACTATCTCATTGATCTCGTCTGCGACGATGAGACGTCGGTGACCGCTATCGAGCATGTTGTTGAGCTGGTTCTCAATGGCGGTACCAGGGGTCACGTTATCGCAAATTTCAGTCGTGCCAGTTTCGACGGCGTACGTCTGACAGCTCTTCATAGAGAGGAACCCCTTCCCCCAATCGAGAAGGCGTATCTCTTGGCCCTGCCGATTTTCGATGCTCGCATTGAGTTTGGTGGAGGCGAGAAGAAGTTCGCCATACGCGTTATTCACCGGCCTCTGCGTCATGTCAAACCAGCTATTCCACCCTCCCGCAAAGAAGTCACCATTGATGAACTGATTGAGGTTATTGATGACGCCGCTGAAGGTACACTGGTTTCTGTTCGAGAGGAAGTCACGTCCCTCTGCATACTGGAGTTGAAGCGCGAGCCGTACGTCAAGTTGGAACGGCGAACAGAGGAAGCTGAGTTCGGAGCCCCAGATGAGCTCGCCTGCGACGCGGTCGGCGATTTCGGTCGTATACTGCTCGATGTTTTGGAGAAAGGTCGGCGAACCTTTGAAACCCGAGTTTATCCACGTGATGATGCTCTCTGAGAGCTTCTGGAGGATGAGGTTTATTGCGAGCCAGGCGATGCCATCGAGGACGGTCTCCTTGAGCATGAGCGAATATTGGTATGCTTTGATCGCGATAGTTTCGACGAGGGTCTTGATCTGGTTTATCCAGACCATCGGATTTGTTTCAAAAACAGGGCCTCCACCTCCTCCTGCCTCAGCACGATAGACAGTTGGTGGACTGTATGACATGAGTACGCCAAGGAAAATGAAGAGGACGGCGGTGAATTTGAGCTTCGTTCTTAGGAGTGAAAAGAGGTTCATAGGTCGATGATGTCAAGTGCGTAGAGGCGCGCCCCCTGCTCAGTCTTTTCGTAGTAGACACCGTTCTGCTCAAGGTACTCCTTGATGTCCTTGAGGGCACGTATCAGCTTTATGGAATCATTGAAATACTCTTTTCCGCGCGCGAGACCATAGAGAGGGTCATCGAACATCCCCCGCATCGCGAGCGTGTCGATGCGGAGCGCCTCATACGAGTTGAGGAGGTCAATATGCGCTTTCACGAGCGATGATGGCACAGCCACCCTCCGTGTTTCCACTATGATGTTCCCGTACGCTTCCACGTTCTCCGAAAGCACGTCGAGCAGTGACGGATCATTCTGCATGAGAGCTTCCGAGAGCACCTCTGCTTGGTTTACGTCTCGAAGGAGGTAGTTCGCAGATGCTGACATGACCGCGTTTCCGTATGCGCGGAGCGTTTCACCGCTTTCAGGCACCACGATCACATCAGCGCGCGAGAACGTGCGGGGCTGTACTGCGTCTTCGATTGCGTTAACAGCTCGGTCCACGAGGGCTTGCGGGTCACTGAGGGAATCCCCATCCTCCATTCTGCCTGAAAGATAGTCTTTGAAGAAAGCTTCAGAGAACTTACCAGTGAAGGTCGTGGGAGGCTCATATCCAGCTTCGTTCGGGAGCGGTTTCGAGCTCGTCGGGGTCGCTATTGCCTCGAATACGCGCGCACCGAGCTGTTCTTCCCAGTCCGAGATACCATCACCATCGCTATCGGTCGGCTCAATGTATGTACGAGTTGCGACTGAAACGAGGCTGTTGCTATCCTGGACGCCAGGGGTACTCGCCTTCGTGCTGCGCATGTAGAGCGACCCACCAACGATGAGTATCGCGAAGACGAGCGCTCCACCTATGCGAATGCTACCGTTCACAGCGCGTGAAATTACTCATTCAGTATAGCAAGTCCTGCACAGAGTATAGGATATCGTGTAGAATAACTGTGGTTAACTAGGATACACCCTGTGGAAGCCGGCCGAGAAGAGAGTTTGAGCGAGCATGAGCCAGGTATCGACGGAAAGGTCTTCACCGCGTGTGGTCAGTGGTATGTTGAGTGTGGAGAATATGTGCATAAGTGTATCGCGCGGCGCGATGGCAGTGAGATTTCCGAGAAGCTGCTTCCGTTTTGAAGCGAATCCAGCATGAAGAACAGAGAAGAAGAAGCCTTCATCGAGCTCCCCAAAGCGTGAATGAGATATATCCCGTACTGAGAGAATGGCTGAATCGACCTTCGGGGTGGGCGTAAAATTCCCTCGAGCGACCGTTGTAACGTACACTGGCCTGCCATAAGCCTTGACTGATAGGGAAAGGAGGGATTCCTTGGTGTCCCGTGCGATACGGAGCGCGACCTCCTTTTGAACCAGGAATACGAGATCAGATGGCTGGAGTGTGCTCTCAAGGAACGAGCGAAAGAGGAGTCCTGAGAGGTAGTACGGGATGTTCGCTACTACTTTATAGGCATGTTCGGAGAGTCCGAGCGTTGTGAGGTCAACCTGGCGGGCGTCTGCGTGGATAATGGTGAGATTTTGAGCCATTAATTCAGCTTTGAACGCCTCCTCAAGCACCGCGATTGCACGCCGGTCTGCTTCGAGGGCAATGACCTCTGCACCCCGCGCGAGTAGCTCACGGGTGAGAACGCCAATTCCCGGCCCTATCTCAAGGACGGTATCCCCCACCCTGATCTCCGCAGCATCCGCCATGCGCTTCGGAATCTGCCGATTATTGAGGAAATGCTGGCCGAGTGACTTTTTGTACTCAAAGCTCATGAGAACAAACTACCGTTTTCTGGTTGAAAATCAAACAAGCGAGAGGAAGATCATCAGTTGTGCGCCCGAAGATGTATCCGTTCGAGATATATCGCGGTTAACCGCGATATATTCTCCTCGTCCTTCACTTACAGTATCTTCCCTCATACCTGGTCATGAGTGATAGAACATTAGTATCTTTACTCGATGCCGCGACAAATGTGGTACACTAATATCGCGGTTAACCGCGATATATGACGAACGTCTCAAAGCGCCCCCTTGGTCAAAAAGCACGTGAACAGCTTTCATCACAGTTCATTGAACTTTTCTCGACCGCAAACAAAAAACAGCATCTCGATCTCTTCATTTCATTGTTTTCTGATGCAGAGCGGACCATGTTTATCAAACGGCTCGCAATCGTACTCTTACTCGCTGAAGGGTTTTCAACGTATAAGATTGCAAAATCTCTCATTGTAAGTGATTCAACTGTACGTGAGATCCGAGCACAGTACACTACAGGACGGTACGATCCCATGATCAGCATCATCCGAACGAAACAATTTGACCGAAAGAAATTCTGGAAAACTCTAGAGTTACTCCTTCGAGCAGGTATGCCGCCACGTGGTAGAGGCCGGTGGAAAATGTTCTATAACCTGACTGAGACATGAGCATTCACTACACTGGCCACCACATATATCGCGGTTAACCGCGATATATGTGGTGGCCAGTTCGCGCTCAGCATAAAGCTTGTGGGTGTTTTCAATCGAGGAAAATAGTCCGCTCATACCCTGATTCCGCGGGATTACTACTCTCGAGGAGCTCTGGCCGGATATCGCTCAAGAACTGCGAGGGGACATTGATACGTTGGCTCCCAAAGATGGTCCGCATGTGTGCGAATGACAGAAATACCTTTCGCTTCGCTCGCGTGAGCGCGACGTAGAAGAGGCGGCGCTCCTCCTCTTCATCGAGTCGTTCCTCGTCGAGGCGTTCGTGCGGGAAGAGTCCCTCTTCGAGGCCGGTCACGAAGACGTAGGGGAATTCGAGCCCCTTTGCGGCGTGGATGGTCATGAGCCTGACCGCATCACGCTCCTCCTTCGCTTGTATCTCGTCCTGGTCGCTCTGGAGTGCCGCATCTTCGAGGAGCTTCAGCGCACCCACTTCTGGCTCCTCCTCAATGTAGCGGGTTCCCAAGGTCACGAGTTCGCGGAGGTTCTCGATACGCTCCTCCCCCTCCTCACCCTCGTGCCGGAGGCTCTCCTCGAACCCAGTCTTCTTCATGATGAACGCGAGCGTCTCGTGGACGGGCTTCGTGCGCGCGGCAATACCGATACTCTCGACGAGCCCATAGAACGCATCCACCTTCGCGCGGATAGCGCCCGATAGATTTTCGCGACGCCCCTCGACGAGCTTCATGAGGGTCACCTTGCCGATGCCGCGGGCGGGTACGTTGATGACTCGTGCGAGGTCCCCGATGCTCTCGGGATTGAGGGCGAGGCGGAGGAACGAGAGCACGTCCTTCACCTCTTTCCGTTCGAAGAACCGCGTCCCGATGACCTGATAGGGGAGGTCGAAGTTGATGCACGCTTCCTCGAGGACGCGCGACTGGAAGTTCGTCCGGAAGAGGACCGCGATGTCTGAGGGGGCCGCTCCACCCTCGATGAGCTTCTTTGCGGTCATGGCGACGTGCTCCGCCTCCTCCAATTCACCCATTGCCGCGTAGAGCACGATGCGCTCACCCGGTTCATTCTTTGTGAATACGGTCTTTGGGGGACGGTTGATGTTCTTCTCGATGATGTCGTTCGAGGCGGTGATGATGGTCTGCGTCGAGCGATAGTTCTCCTCGAGCATGACAATCTTCGCGTCCGGAAAATGGCGCTCGAATTGAAGGATGTTCTTGATGTCGGCGCCTCTCCAGCTGTAGATGTTCTGGTCGACGTCGCCGACGACGCAGAGGTTGCCGCGGTCCCCTGCAAGGAGGCGTGCGATCTCGTACTGGACGCGGTTCGTGTCCTGGTACTCATCGATGTGGAGGTAGAGGAAATGCCGGCGGTACTCCTCAAGGATACGAGGGAAGTCTTTGAGCATCATGAGTGTCTTGAGGAGAAGGTCGTCGAAGTCGAGCCCCGCCTCTTCTTTGAGGATGCGCTCATACTGACCCCACACGACTGCGGCGACCTCTTCGGGGTAGGATTGCGCTGCCAAAGCGAATACATCTCGCGTTTTCGCATCACCCTTCGCACGCGAGATGAGCGATAGTATGCGTCGCGGCTCCCACTGCTTTGGGTCAAAGTCTGCCGCTCCCAGAGCCTTCTTCACTGCACGGACTGAATCGCTTCGGTCGTAGATGGTGAAAGATTTTCGAAGTCCCACTGCCTCGTGGTGCTCACGGAGCATTCGCACACCGAGAGAATGAAAGGTAGATATGACGGGAATCGTGTCGAGCCCCGCACGCGCAGCGCTCGGCGTGGAGCGCATGAGCTCGAGGACCCGCTCGCGCATCTCCTTAGCGGCCTTATTCGTGAAGGTGACCGCGAGTATGTGTTCGGGCGCAACGCCCGACTCGATGAGGTGGATGATGCGGTGGGTGATGACCCGGGTTTTCCCCGACCCTGCTCCCGCGAGGATGAGGAGTGGCCCCTCGGTCGCCATGACCGCTTCTTTCTGTGCTGGATTGAGGCCTTCAAGGTACTGCATACGAGGGAGAACGATGAGTAATTTGAGAGTCAACTATAGCACAAGGGAGCTGGGTTGCTCGAATAGGGCACAAAATAAAGGTATATATTATGCAACACTTTTATCTATTGTGGAAGGGTCCAAAGAGGGCTTAATTACAGGTCATAAATCGGGTTCTGACCACACTGTGGACAAGCTCATCAGGCAAGGTTGACCCCCATCCCCTGTTCGCTATCATTACTCTGTACTCAAGGTGAGTATGGGTGATGAGCGCCCTCCCCAGGTTCGCTCTTTTTGTTTCAGAGTTCCCGTGGCGGTTGCATGGCGGTGAGTCCATAACTTCACTATATAAGACAGTACTCAGAGGACCCTCACTCTCGCCCTTACGGCAGAATGCGAGATGAGGTGACATATGGCCAGACATTCGCGATAGCGGCCACCTGGAGTGTACTCGTTGCGGCGAGTATCGTACTCCCTCTCACCGTCCATGCGGGTTTGTTCTCAAGCATCTTTGGCAACAAGGAGGCGCGCGCCTCCGAGGAGGCAACCGCACCCGAGTCGATTGCGCTGGTCCCCCTCCTCCGGGCACCACTACGCACCGACCCACTTGCTCCGCAGGGTGGCGGCGACATTCTTGTAGAGGATGGTGCACTCGTGTCCTATGGTGATATCACTGAGAAGGATGCTGAGAATAGTAGGAAGTCAAAGAATGGCGAGATAAGCGTCTATATCGTTCGCGAGGGAGATACGCTCTCAGAGATCGCAGAGATGTTCGACGTGAGTGCGAAGACCATCCTCTGGGCGAACGACATTAGCAATCCTGCGAAGATACGTCCCGGCGATGCACTCATCATCCTCCCCATCACTGGTGTGCGGCACGTCGTGAAGCAAGGCGATACGCTCGCAACCATCGCTAAGAAATATAGCGGCGATGTCGAAGATATCCTCGCTTACAATCAGCTCAGTGCCGACGTAACGCTCAAGGTTGGTGACACACTTGTCATACCTGACGGCACCATTGCTTCGGCTTCCACTCCAAAGGCGAGTATTTCTGTCTCAGGAGGGTCAGGCACCTCTGGTGCCTCGAGCGGGTTCGTGAATCCCCTTCCTGGCGCGGTTCGCTCACAAGGTATCCACGGCTACAACGGCGTTGACCTTGCAGCACCCGCGGGTACACCGGTCCGTGCCGCACAGGCAGGACAGGTCATCGTAGCACGCGCCTCCGGCTGGAACGGTGGGTACGGTTTCTACGTCGTCATTAAGCATGCGAATGGCACGCAGACGCTCTACGCACACTTAAGCGCACTCTATGTCACCACAGGCGACAGTGTCGTTTCAGGACAGAACATCGGCGCCGTCGGCAGTACCGGACGTTCGACTGGGAACCACCTCCACTTTGAGGTTCGTGGCGCCAGAAATCCATTTTAGACAAACAATATATGAAGGAAGCCGCGCAAAGAAGCGCGGCTTTTTGGTATTAGAGCTTCGGACGGTACTGGAGTGCTTCGAGGATATGAGTTTCAGCGATGTGTTCATGGCCTTCGAGGTCGGCAATGGTCCGTGCGACCTTGATGAGGCGGTGAAAGGAGCGCGGCGAGAGGCGGAGCTTCTCGGCCGAGGAGCGGAGGAGCGTGGACACTGCAGGCGCGAGGGTGATGAGTCGCTCAATGTCCCGTGCGGACATCTCAGCGTTCGTCGTGGCACCGGTCCCCTTAAGCCGAGCGCGCTGTCGCGCGCGCGCTGCATCGATACGAGCTCTCACCCGAACAGTCTCAGAATCCGCGTCCGGTACTGGGTCACGTTGCTCGGTGAGTGTCTTGAAATCGACGTGCGGCACCGTGAGCCAGAGGTCGATGCGATCGAGGATGGGGCCGCTGATCTTCTGCTTGTAGGTCTCGAGCATCTGCGCTGTGTAGTCGCCGCGCTCGTCACCACCTCGAGTCGGGTTCATTGCAGCGATGAGAATGAAGTCAGCTGGAAAAAGTGCTGAAGAATGGACACGCGAGATGGAGACGACGCGGTCCTCAAGAGGCTGACGGAGGGCATCTATTGAGCGTCGGTCGAACTCAGGAAACTCGTCGAGGAAAAGGACGCCTCGATGTGCGAGGGTCACCTCGCCCGGACGAGGGTGCGTACCACCACCTACGAGCGCGGTATACGATGCAGTGTGGTGCGGCGCGCGGAAGGGCGGCGCGGCGGAGATTCCCTCGCCGGTCCCTGCGTACGAGTGAATGGAAGTCACCTCGAGGGATTCTTCGATCGAGAGTGGCGGGAGGATGCTCTGGAACGCGCGGGCGAGCATTGTCTTCCCAGTACCTGGGGGCCCTACGAGGATGACGTTGTGACGTCCTGCCGCTGCGATGGTAAGACCACGCTTCGCTGACTCTTGGCCACGGATGTCCTCGAGCCGTACGGTACTTTCTCCCCAAGCAGGAGGGATGGTTGTCTCATCAGCTGGCGCAATACGCAGGTGATCATCCCGGTTCATATCGAGGTGGCGTACGACGGCAATAAGGCTATGAGCACCGATGATGCGGATGCCTGGAATGAGAGCTGCTTCTGTGCTGTTTTCATGAGGAACGATCACCTCCTCAAACCCTTTGCGCTTTGCTTCGCGAACGATGGCGAGAGTGCCGCGCACGGGGCGGAGTGTCCCATCGAGTGATAGCTCACCGATGAGAATGCGCTTCGAGAGGTCAGCGCGAAGTTCTTCCGCAGCGATAAGGTATGAGACTGCCA
>CAZFBT010000004.1:0-20829 GCA_964517185.1 uncultured Candidatus Saccharibacteria bacterium
CGAGGACATCAAAGGTAAGATCATCGGCAAGGAGGGTCGCAACGTCCGTGCGTTCGAGCGTGCGACTGGCGTTGATGTGCTCATTGACGACACCCCAGGGCACATAACGCTCTCATCTTTCGACCCTGTCCGTCGGGAGATCGCGCGTGTCGCGCTCGAGTACCTTCTTGCGGACGGCCGTATCCAGCCTGCGAAGATCGAGGAAGTTGTCGAGAAAGCTCGGAAAGAGGTCGGGGCGATTGTTCGTAAGATGGGCGAGAAGGCCGCATATGAGGCAGGCGTTCCAGGACTTCACCCAGACCTCGTGAAGATCCTTGGTCGCCTCCACTTTAGAACGAGTTATGGCCAGAATGTCCTCTGGCACTCTGTCGAAATGGCGCACATTGCTGCCATCATCGCCGCGGAAATAGGTGCAGATGTGGCTGTTGCCCGCGCTGGCGCGCTTCTCCATGATATTGGCAAGACGGTCAGTCAGGAGGTCCAGGGGACCCACGTTGAGATCGGCATTCGTATCCTTCAGAAATACGGTGTCGACGAGAAGGTTATACTCGCAATGCGTGCCCATCACGAGGAATATCCTTACGAGACGCCGGAGTCCATCATCGTACAGGTTGCCGATGCGATTTCAGGTGGACGACCCGTCGGGAGGCGCGATTCGATTGAAAATTACATCAACCGACTCGGTGAGCTCGAGGAGATTGCGACCTCTATGCATGGTGTCGAAAAAGCATTTGCAATTCAAGCTGGTCGAGAGGTGCGGGTCATCGTGAATGCAGAGAAGGTGTCCGACATTGATGCGCACAATCTAGCGCGTAGTATAGCCACAGATATCGAAGCCAAACTCCGCTACCCAGGAGAGATAAAAGTTAACGTCATTAGAGAAGTGCGCGCTATTGAGTACGCTCGGTAGTAGAGAGAGTGTCGATTAAGTGTCAACCGGCGCGTCAGGCGAAGCCGACGCGCCGGGTCATTTTCCCTATATTCAATACCATCACACCACACTTTTCTTATCGACGGTAGTGTATTGCACATCGGAACTCGTACTATATAATTGTTTGAGCCACTTTTTGGCACCATGTGCACAGCACTAAATAAATTATTAGACGCCATTAGTCACAATATTTCAGTATGAACAAGGCAGATATCATCAATAAGGTCCATGAGGTTGTGGGCGGCACCCGTGCAGACGCTGAGCGGGCAGTTGAAACGATGATCGACTCCATCGTTGATTCTCTCAAGAAGGGCCAGGAAGTATCGATTGCTGGTCTCGGCATCTTTGCAACCAAGAAGCGAGAGGGTCGAACCGGTCGCAATCCTCGTACTGGTGAGACCATTGAAATCCCAGCTATGCGCGTGCCGAAGTTCCGCGCCGCAAAGGCACTCAAGGACGCGGTGAAATAATAGATTTCTCCTATATGAAAAACCCCCGTAGGCACTACCGCCACGGGGGCTTTTCAATCTACCTCTATTTTCAAAGTGACATCTTACACGCACATGATATACTTAATTGCATAGCGGAGGTATTTCGAGTATGGTCATGTACACCATACTCGCGCTATAGCAACGTGGGGAAACCCGGATATACGTTCCGCTATTTCCCATCACAGCAAAAGCCCCGAAAGGGGCTTTTGTCTTGCATCCTCTTTGCTCTTTGTGATCGACCTACTCAGCTCCCGTCGTCATCTCAAGATGTTTGGTGTTAGTGGAATCTATCCGAAATCTCTCGTGTGGTCTTTAGTTACACCTCACCTGTGTGCTGACCTTTAAGTATCGTAAGCAAACTTGAGCAGGAGAACACTGAGTATGACCAGGTGATTTCATCAGGGAGATATGCGACACTCTCCGCACACGCAACGAGTGAAGTTGTGTTGTCTCGACCAAAAATGTCAACTACTCGCAGCAAGTTCGAGCAGTTGAGTGGGTAGAGTCATTGCACTTCTAGTGCGGCATTAAGCTCACTCTCAGCTTCAGTCAGGCCATCGGTGAGCGAACTGAGGCTCGTGCTCTCGAGATCCGCTTCAATAGCAGTGAGCTCATCTGAAGGGCTCACAGTTTCGAGTATTTGTGCATCAGCGGCTGCTCGGGGTGTTTCGGGTTCATTATTCTGAAACGGAACACGTTCCAGCTCGTCAACCTTATCCATGATGCGGTCAGTCTTCGCGAGCTGCGCACCCCAGAGGTATAGTCCTCCAAGAATGAGTGCGAGCATAAGTAGCATGATGCCGAGGATGGGCCCCATTCTTTGATGGTGTGTCTCTATCAGATTTTCTTCGGGCTGGCGCGTAAGGTTTGTATCGATTGACGATGATTCTTGACGTTGGTCTTCCATAATCTACTCTGCGTTAGATTCTAAAGTGTCCTCCACTTGTGAATCGTCGTTCGTTTCTTCAGTGGAGAGCGGGGTTGGATTTGCCCGTACCGCATCTGAGGAACCACGGCCGAGTTCAGCTGCGCGCACTGCTTCTTTGAGGTGCGCGAGAGCCTCGTGGAGAGAATCGCGAGCTGCAACGATATCCGCTTGGGCAGTGGCGAACTGTTCGCGAATAGCCCTGAATGATTCTCGGGGAGAATCACCGACGAGCGCGCTGCTCACACGCGGTACCTCGTTATCGAGTATTTCGGCTGAGCGCTCAAGTGCTACCTGTGCGTCCTTGACTAAAGACTCTGCAGCAGTCGTATCAACACCTTGCATCTCGAGTTTTTCCATGCGTGTTTCCATGCGGTCAGCGATGTTCACAAGGCGTGAGATTGCCGCACGCATACGTGCAGCGACATTCTCAACAAGGTTGAGAATGCGTGCCTGGAGGTTCGTAGAGAGTGCAGCGCGCTTCACCTCGCGCTGTTCTTCCAATCGCTCGGTCCGTGCCCCTTGAGCTGCCTCGAGTGCTCCCCGACGTTCTGCAGGCATACCGGGGCGATTTTCTTCAACGATAGGGTCTGTGGTCAGAACGGTTCCGCTTGCCGCTTCTTCCGCTCGCACATGCGAGACAACAGCTAGAAAGACACTTAAAGCTGCGAGAGCGATGTAGACGTACTGTTTCGTGCAGAGTGTGAATTTTGGACGATGCAATAAATTGTTTTTCATAGGTACTTCCGTGAGGATAAATACAGTATAGAACGGGCCGACCCTTTGGGTCGGCCCGTTTATGCACATGCGTTGATGCAAGAATAGAGTGCTATTTCTTAGCATTCGTTTCGCCGAGGTATATATCAGTGCTCCGTTCGAATGCCTCCTTTGCTTTCGCGGCACCATGCCATGCGCCGACAGAGACCTCCTTATTCTGTATCTTTTTGTATGTCTCGAAGAAGTGAGACATCTCTTTCTTGAAGTGTGGATTGAGGTCAGCGAGGTCTTTGATGTCATTCATTCGCGGATCGTCGACGGGAACGGCAACAATCTTATCGTCGCGGTCGCCACCGTCGGTCATCTCCATGATGGCAACTGGGCGGGCTTTCACGAGAATACCTGGCAAGAGGGGATAGGTCGTGATGAGTACGACATCGAGAGCATCTCCGTCGTCGAAGAGCGTTTGGGGAACAAATCCGTAATCAAAGGGGTAATCCTGGGCGGTGTGCATCACACGGTCGAGTGCGATGAGTCCCGTCTTCTTGTCTATCTCGTACTTATTCTTTGAGAATTTTGGTATCTCGACAATGACGTTCATTTCATCGGCAGTTCCTGGCGCAATATCGTGAAGTAGATTCATTCTATGAGAAAGTTAAGGGTTAATATAAGTCAATTGATAAGCTCGGTGTGTAGCCTTCTGCTACATGATAATCTGGAAGAATTAATCTGCAACTTCTAACGGGACATAGACAATAGTCGTTCATTCATTTTTCACTATGTGGCCCATAGAGGATAGGCGATTCGGCAAACCCCACATCTGGGGCGCTTATGACCCTTCAGGTCACTTCGTATCTGGTGATTCGACACCGCTCGTGTCGTCATCCCCTCTGCCTGCAGAGACAATGTCTATCTTCCAGCCGGTAAGTTTTGCAGCCAGGCGAACGTTTTGGCCACCACGGCCAATGGCAAGAGACTGCTGGTCAGGTGCGACGGTGACGACCGCGTGGCCACGCTCATCCTCTCCCCTTCCTTCTTCATCCACGATCTCGACCGAAAGCACGTGTGCGGGTGAGAGTGCATCTTCAATGAAGAGTGCGGGATCTTGTGACCATTCGATGACATCTATTTTCTCACCACCCAATTCGCTCATGACAGTCGAAACGCGGACACCACGCTGGCCGACCATCGAGCCCACCGGGTCGATGTGGTCGTCGTTCGCGAAGACCGCAATCTTCGAGCGGGAGCCGGCTTCACGTGCGATAGCCTTCACCTCGACGGCATTACTCTGGAGCTCGGGCACCTCGATGGCGAAGAGCTTCTCGAGGAAATCGGGATGAGAGCGTGAAAGCTTGAGGAAGATGCCGCGGGGAGTTTCGTCGACTGCGACGAGGAGTGCTCTTATGCGTTCGCCTGGACGAAACCGTTCGCCTGGAATCTGTTCATCGTAGGGCATGACACCAGTTACGCGGCCAAGATCAATATAGAGATTCCCACGCTCGAAGCGCTGGACGTTCCCAACGACGATATCTCCCTCCTTCTGACCAAACTCCGAGAGAGCAGACTCTTTCTCCGCTTCGCGTATCTTCTGGATGATGACCTGCTTTGCGGTCTGTGCGGCTATGCGGCCGAATTCATCTTTCGGTTCAAGTGGGAAAATGAGTTCTTCACCGAGTACGATGTCCTTCTTGATGAGGCGTGCCGATTCGATGGGGATATGCTTCTCGGGGTCGAATCGGACCCGAGTATCTTCGTCGCCTACAGTCTGTTCTGCGGAGGTCTCTTCCTTTCCGGGTATCTTGCGCTCCTCCTCTTCGCCCTCAAGGACGGGTTCTTCCATGCGAGCAGTCGTCTCATCGACGACGACCTTTACCTGCTCGAATGTCGTAGCCCCGCTGTTTATGTCGAAATGTGCGCGTACGATCTGTCCACGCTTACCGAATTCCTTCTTGTACGCGGTCGCGAGCGCTTGCTCGATAGCGTCGAGCATCTTCTCGCGGCTGATGCCGCGCTCGTCCTCCATCTGGTCGAGGACCGAATTAATTACCTTTAAATCGAACATAGTATTGGGGTATTCCCCTTTATTTTATTAATTTTTTTACAAAAAGCCGGCCGTACGGCCGACTTCCTATCAGTGCAGCCACTATATACCTCTTCAGAACGTATGTCAAAAAATATACCGTACATTATTTTGACAAATACTATACTTTTAGTATAGTAGCGGCTGAATTACGGTCTTTTCTAAAACTGAGGAGGGATGAATGGAAAAAGAGATCCAACGTGCGCGTGTTTTGTTCCTTTCAGGTACGGCACTCTTCCTTCTGTGCTGGTTCATTTTATTACTCATTGGAATGAGAAAACCAACAGAAGCGTCCCTGGAAGCATCCAGATGGTCTGGAGCAATGTCAGGAACAATCAAAAAGCGGGTCTCAAAGCAGTTGTTTACGTTCAGTGAACAGGACGTGGAAGATCTCGCGCGTAACCTCTACCATGAAACACGCGGCCTTCGGGGTCACAATGACTCGGGGTGGCGTGATGTTGCAGCGGTAGTCTTTAATCGGCTCGAAGATAGTCGGTTCCCAAAGACGATTCGCGGAGTCATCTACGAACGATACAAGACCACCTGTGCATTCTCGTGGTTCTGTGATCAGCTGTCGGACATCCCAACGAACAAAAAAATGTACGATGATGCTCGAAGAGCGGCCCACCGGTATCTCACCGAGTACCAGAGGGGTATCTGGGTCGATCCTACGGGTGGAGCGCACTCGTACCACGCGACCTCCATACCCCCGAACGAGTACTTCCAGCGGCTTAAGCCGCTCAAGGTCGTTTGGAACGACTTTGCGGGACACTATTTCTACGGCGACCCATAGGCGAATCTGGAGGTGCGGCAATCAGCCCGCGACGCGAAGCGTCGTGGGCTTTTCATGTGCGCAACCCACACTTTGGTTGTTATCTCTCACACGTCATGCAGGTGGGGGTGGTATACTCTGTATGTAATCGCTCTTTTTGAGCTTTTTGGAAAACTGTGCGTATACAGGATGCACAACTCAAAAGATTCGTTCTTGACTCGGGGCTCGTGTCCCGCAAAGATGTCGACGCTGCAGAAAAGATTGTGACTGAGGAGAAGCGCACACTCGCTGAGGCGCTTGTTTCTTCGGGCTCGATGTCGGAGGATGACCTCCGACGCGTCGAGTCCTACGTGCTTGGCGTACCCTTTCTCTCGCTTCGAAATATGAAGATACCGCTCGAAATACTCTCCCTCATTCCCGAGCCCATTGCACGAACACACAACATCATCGCATACAAGAAATCAGATGATTCTCTCGAGGTTGCAATGCTTGATACAGCCGATCTTCCTGCAATAGATTTCGTGAAGAAGAAGGTTGGTCTTAAGATCCTCCCCCGACTCACCGACTCCCAATCGATGCGGAATGCGCTCCAGCAGTACCAGAAGACTCTCCAGGACGAATTCGGTGACCTTATTTCGAAGGAGACCTCCGCGCTGCAAGTCATTTCTGAGATGAATGGGGAAGATGCGCCTGAGGAGGATCTTAAGAAAATGGCAGAAGACCTTCCTGTCGTTCGTATCGTCGACACACTCCTTCGTCATGCCATTATTCAGGCCGCATCAGATATTCATATTGAGCCCATGGAGAATCAGCTCCTCGTTCGTTATCGCATCGACGGGATTCTTCATGATGCGATGACACTCCCGAAGCACGCAGCTTCAACTATTTCTGCCCGCATCAAGGTTCTCTCAAATCTAAAACTCGATGAAAAGCGGCTTCCACAGGATGGTCGCTTCAAGATGGATATGGAGGGACAGAAAGTGTCATTCCGTGTCTCGATACTACCAATCTACTTTGGAGAGAAGATCGTCATGCGCCTCCTTCGCGAGAGCCGTTCTGGGTACACGCTCGAGGGGCTGGGCTTCCACGGTCAGGCACTCGAGCGTATACATCAAGCAACCAAACAGACGACTGGCATTATCCTCGTGACAGGCCCGACAGGTTCGGGGAAGACGACAACTCTGTACACAGTGCTCGACATTTTGAATACGCCTGAAGTCAATATCTCAACCATCGAGGACCCGATCGAGTACCAGATGCCACGCGTCAACCAGACACAGGTAAAACCTGAAATCGGTTTCTCGTTCGCGAATGGGTTGCGATCACTCATGCGTCAGGACCCTGACATCATCATGGTTGGTGAGATTCGTGACCAGGAGACCGCATCTCTTGCCATCAACGCTGCACTGACTGGCCACCTCGTACTTGCGACCGTGCATACGAATTCAGCATCGGCGACCGTAGCACGGTTGATCGATATGGGTGTTGAGACATTTCTTCTTGTATCCACCTTGCGTGTGGCGGTTGGTCAGCGTCTTGTGCGACGTCTCACTGAGGCTAAGGAACCATACACCCTCTCTCAAGATGAGAAAAATAACCTTTCAAAATACGTTGACCTTAATCGTATTCTCGAGGAATTGAAAAAAGAGGGTGTCGTAAAAGCCAGCGCGACCTGGAACAGCATACCGTTCTATCGACCGAAACAGTCGGCTGAGTCTGAAGATGGCTATAAGGGAAGAATCGGCATCCATGAGGTCATGTACGTTTCGCCGACCATCAAGGAACTCGTCATGGGGCAGGCAACTGCGGATGCCATTGAAGCACAGTCGAAGAAGGAGGGGATGCTCACTATGGTCGAGGATGGAATCTACAAAGCGGCTCTCGGACAGACAACCATAGAGGAAGTACTCCGGGTAATTTCCGAATAATCTTTCGATGAATAAATTCACGTACACAGGAAAGCGGGCAGATGGAACAGAGGTTACCGAAACTGTCGAGGCGGTTGACCGTTATGCTGTCTACGAAATCGCTCGAACGAACGGCCACACAGTCTCATCCATTGAGGAGACCAAACCGTTCTCCCTGAAGCGCATACTCAATACGGAACGTATAAATTACTACCTGAGTCGCATTAAGCTCGATGAACTTGTCATGATGACGAGAAATCTCGCATCAATGTTGAATGCAGGGCTACCACTCTCCAGAGCCCTCTCTGTGGTTGAAAGGCAGAGTAAAAATCCTCGGCTCAAAGGAACGATGCAGAGTCTCAGAGAGAGCATCAGTCGAGGAGACCCATTTTATGTGGGGCTGAAGCAGTTCCCGAATGTCTTTACGCAACTTTATGTCGCCATGGTCCGTGCTGGTGAAGAGAGTGGCAGCCTTGCCCCATCGCTCCAGTCAATCGCGATGCAGCTTGAGCGTTCATCGAATCTCAGGAAGAAGATACGTGGTGCGATGGTCTATCCAGTGATCGTCATCTCAGTCATGCTCATCATCGGTGTGCTCATGATGATCTACGTTATTCCGACCATCACGGCGACATTTCTCAAACTTGAGATTGAACTACCACTCACAACACGCATCATCATTTGGTTAAGCGACTTTCTGAGTGAGCATGGTCTTTTAGCATTACTAGGGTTCATTGGTGTCGTTGTCGGTTTGATAAGTTTTTCACGAACAATGTTAGGCAAGCGAGTGTTCCACTCTGTACTCATTCATTTGCCGGTCATTGGCAACCTCGCGAAGGAAACGAATTCCGCCTACACCGCGCGTACACTTTCCTCGCTCCTCTCCTCTGGCGTTGATGTGGTTGGTGCCATCTCTATAACAGAGGATGTGCTTCAGAATGTCTACTATAAGGATGTGCTCAAGAAGGCAGCAGCGCGCGTCGAAAAAGGGGATCCCCTCTCAGGGACGTTTCTCGAAGAAGAACATCTCTACCCAATACTCGTTGGCGAAATGATATCGGTCGGGGAGGAGACGGGTCAGATATCTGGCATGCTCTCGCAGGTCGCTGACTTTTACGAGAATGAGGTTGAGCAGAAGACGAAAGACCTCTCAACAATCATTGAACCTATACTCATGGTCACAATTGGCGCAGGCGTTGGTTTTTTTGCGCTCGCGATGATTGCGCCTATCTACTCGATAACTGACAGCATCCAATGATGGAACAGCCACCGACGTCGGGATTCACATCGTTAGAGAGACCGAACAAGGGCATCTCAAACAATACTCTCATGCGTGACCTCGAGTTCTCGAACTCTCTGCCTGGATTCACCTTCATTGAGAGTATGGTCGTGATCGCGGTTATTAGCATCATCGCTGGGATAAGCCTTGTCGGCTTCGAGAATCTGGGAAAGTCTGCGGCGCTCAAAGCTGTGAGAGAAGAGGTGTACCAGACACTCATTGATGCACGGAATCAGACGCTTGCATCAAAGGATGCAACGGTCTACGGCGTACTTGTTGGGACGAGCTCGATAATCCGTTTCACTGGACCCACATATACGCCTGGGGCGTCAGGGAACATGGTATACCAATTTGAAGGAGGGGTCACGGCGACAGGTACGCCCGTTACTATGGCTACACCCTTCATCTTTGAACGCCTCTCTGGTGCGTTGAGCGCCACGGGCACTATCTTTTTGGGGAACAGTGATGGAACTGCCACTCGAACCATTACCGTTCATGCCTCGGGGCTTGTACAATAGGAATGTCGTTATGTTCCAACAACGGAAATTGCACGAACGCGGCGTCATGGCTCTTGAGGTCGTGATTGGAGTGAGTATTGCTGCGGTCATTCTCACCGTTGCAGGGAATGCCATGGGGCAGTTCATTAACACAGGCCGTTCAGTGACCCAAAAGACACAAGCGCTCTACCTTGCGGAAGAGGGACTTGAGCTGATTCGCTTCGTGCGGGACACGAATTGGGCAGATGTGAGTGTTGTTCCGACAGACACGACACGCTACCTATCGGTGACACCAACTACGGTTGTCATCACGACAACCCCTGAAATAATCGAAGGCTTCGTACGAAGTTTCAGGTTTCAAAACGTCTACCGGAACGCAACAACCGACGATATTGTTGCGAGCACGACTGCGGGTGCGGTCGTTGATACGAGTGCGAAGTATGTCACCGTCTCGGTGAGCTACGGGAACCCAACGACGACCGTGTCGCTCACCTCGGTACTTGCTGATCTAGATCCATGATGCACACAAGACACGATACACTTAGAGTCCGATGTACGCATGCTTTCTCACTCGTTGAGATTCTCGTGTATCTTGGTGTGACCGTGTTGGTCACTCTCGCCGGGGTCTCGACGTTTCTATCGCTTGATACGGTCCTTCTTCGGAACTCGACTGAGCGTACACTCGCGCATGAAGCGAGTGTTGCGCTTGAGCGCATGGTTCGTACCATTCGCGATGCTGACTCGATCCATCTCGGACTCAGCTCGTTTGACGTCAATATGGGGTCGCTCGCACTTGATACCATGGGCACAACGACCGTATTCTCAGTATCGAATGGGAACCTCACTGTTGCAGAGAACGGCCTGCCCTTAGGAGACATAACAAGTGACTCGGTAACGGTCGAAAATGTCGTCTATACTCGATATACGAATACTGATACTGAGCTCGTTCGGGTAGCACTCACGCTCTCCACTTCAAACAAGGCCGCTTCGTCGACGCGCACCTTTTTCACGAGTGCAGTACTTCGTGGATCGTATGATTAGTAACTTTTCAAGAGAAACAAGTGAGCACGGAGCAGCACTCCTCGTCTTTGTGATGTTCTTCCTCATTGCGAGCATAATCATCGTGCTTGCACTTGGACGTGGGGTGTACGGTGATATTGTTCTTTATCGCACGCTCGAGAATGGGAAACAGAGTTTTTATGCCGCAGAGGCGGGGATTGAGGATGCGATATACCGGCATCGCGATGGGCGAGCATACTCAAACACCGAAACATTCACTATTGCCAACACGCTGGTCACCATGTCACGCACACTTATTATTGACACGTTTGAGATTCTTGCGAGCGCTTCTTCATCAAATGCTGTGCGTCGGGGATTGGTGAGGCTGGCAGTTGGGGACGGCGCATCGTTCAATTTTGGTCTCCAAGCAGGGAATGGAGGCATTCGCATGAGCAGCAATTCGAATATATATGGGAACGTTTTCTCGAATGGTAGCGTAACGAGGAATGCTGGTGTCGGCACACAGCCGCTCGTGCGAGGAGACATTGTCACTGCTGGACCAGGGGGTCTTGTCAATAATATTCATGCGACTGGATCAGTTTGGGCGAACAGCATCGTGAGCTCAATTGTGGATGTCGATGCATACTACCAGTCCATAGTCGGCAGTACCGTCTCAGGTGCGGTCTGTGGTCCATCGAACATCCACTGCCACCCGGGGAGCCCCGATCAAGCTTTTGTTGACATGCCGATACCAGATTCACTCATCGAGGAATGGAAAGATGGCATCGAGACCACCGGGAGTGTGATAGCGAGCACATCGCCTTCCTGTTCGGGTGGTACATACGTGGTGACTACAGACACAACCCTTGGAAATGTGATTGTCGAATGCAACCTTGAAATAAAGAAACAGGGTACCGGCACGACAGTCACTTTTACCGGACCCCTATGGATCAAGGGAAACCTTTCATTTTCTTCAGGTCCGAGTGTTGTAGCCTCTTCGTCTCTCGGCTCGAAGAGCGTGCCGGTCATTGTAGACAATGAGAGTAATCGCTTAACGAGTAGTCAGATACGCATCAATCAATCAACCGATTTCATCTCTGGAAATGTTCAATCCTACGTCGTGCTCATTTCGATGAATGAAAGTGCAGAGAATGGCGGCCTAGAGAAGGCAATTGATCTCGGGCAGTCAGCTAACGGCAAGGTACTGGTGTATGCTCCCCATGGGTTGGTGAGTATGGGGAACAGTATTTCCATGAAAGAAGTAACTGGATACGAGATCGAAGTGAATAATGGAGCATCGATTGTTTATGAAAGTGGTCTGATGAGTCTCCTCTTCACGGGAGGACCAGGAGGAGGTTTTGCGGTGACTTCCTGGGAAGAGGTTGAGTAGAGCTATTTCCACCCTTCTATACCGTGATAGAATGTGTCATCATGAAAAAAATGAGCTACCCGCTCATCGTTGGCAACTGGAAGATGAATCCGCAGACTGAAGCGATGGCCCGGAAACTTGCGCAGGACGTGAAGAAGGGGCTCGCACATACCGATGGCGTTGAGGTGGTACTCGCGGCGCCGACCGTCTACATCTCCGCGGTGCGGGGGGCGCAGAATGGTGGGCGCCCATTCAAACTAGGTGCACAGAATGCACACTGGGAGAAATTGGGCGCACACACAGGAGGCGTCTCAGTCCCAATGCTCAAGAGCTTCGGGGTCACGTATGTCATCCTCGGCCACTCTGAGCGACGTAACGAAGGCGAAAGCGATGCGATGGTGAACAAGAGGCTCCACGCGGTCATCGGAGAGGACCTCACTGCCATCGTTTGCGTCGGCGAGCGAGTTCGAGACCACGCCGCACAGTACCTCAATTTCATTGAGATGGAGATACGTGCAGCATGCTCTGGACTCTCGCGAGCGCGTCTCGAGAAGCTCGTCATCGCGTACGAACCCATCTGGGCGATTGGCACTGGCGATAATGCGACTCCCGGGGATGTTCACGAGATGAAACTCTTTATTGCAAAAGTACTCTCGGATATCTATGGTCGGGCGTATGGGGATAAGGTGCGCATCCTCTACGGTGGTTCTGTGAATGGGAAGAATGCCGCGGTCCTCATGGAGGAGGGGAAGGTCGACGGTTTTCTCGTCGGCGGTGCGAGTCTCCGGGCAAAGGAGTTCTGCGAGATCGTTAAGGCAGCGAAACGTACATGAACCCTCGTCCTGCACCGCGCCCTGTCACCGAACTCACCGATATCTACGGGATGCGTATCATTGTCCGAGCCTCGCTCGACGTGCTCATCAAGGATGGCGTGGTCGAGAATGAGTTCCGGGTGCTCCGCGCCATTCCCACGTTTCAATACCTCATCAAGCGCGGTGCGCGGGTCATCATCCTCACACACGTTGGCAGAGATCCAGAGAACAGCACGCTCCCCCTCATTCCCGCACTCAAGAAGCACATCCCCGTGGAGCACACGTCAGGACTCGTCGGCGAGGTGGTCTATGGTAAGGTCGCGCACATGAAGGAAGGCTCCGCGCTTCTCCTCGAGAATCTCCGCTCGATCCCTGGCGAGGAAAGCAACAACCACGAGTTCGCTCGTGCGCTCGCCTCTCTCGGCGATTTCTATGTGAACGATGCGTTCGCGGTCTCGCATCGCGCGCACGCGTCCATCGTCGGCATCCCGAAGTTCCTCCCCAACTTTGCAGGTATCACGTTCATGGAGGAGTACGAAGGGTTGAAGCGGGCCCTCACGCCGGAGCATCCCGCACTCTTCATTCTCGGCGGTGCGAAGTTCGAGACGAAGGCGCCCCTCATCGAGCGGTATGCAGAAGCGTACGACACGGTGGCCCTCGGCGGTGCGCTTGCGAACGATTTCCTCAAGGGTCGGGGATTCGAGGTGGGAGCTTCACTCGTTTCCGATGTCGACCTCTCGAAGAACCCGCTCGTACACCGCGAGAACATCATCGTACCGTACGACGTCGTTACCGAGGGGCCGAATGGGAAGCGCCAGATAGTCGTGAACGAGGTTGCGAAGGACGAGAAGATACTCGATATCGGTCTCGGTTCGGTCTCTGCGCTCGCGCCCCACATCACGAACGCGAAGACCATTCTCTGGAACGGACCCCTGGGCTACTATGAGGGTGGCTACGACAGTGCGACCAAGGAGTGTGCGAAACTCATCGCAGAGAGCGGGGCCTTCTCCATCGTGGGCGGCGGCGACACCGTCGCCGCTATTGAATCGCTCGGCATCTCGGAAAAGTTCGGGTTCCTCTCGACTGCGGGCGGTGCGATGCTCGAATTTCTTGAGAAGGGCACGCTCCCCGGTATTGAAGCACTCACTGCTCCTCGCCACCACTTCATATGAAGCGACCCATGACGCTCGTGTACCTCCGACGCCCGGGCATGCTGTGCCTCGCGATGAAAAAGCGCGGGTTCGGCGCGGGGAACTGGAACGGGTACGGCGGAAAGCTCGAGGCGGGTGAGTCGGTGCGCGATGCCGCTGTGCGCGAGGTGCGCGAAGAGTCAGGGGTCATCGTCCTCGCGCGCGACCTCGAAGAGGTCGCGCGCATTGATTTCATATTCAAGGACGGGAAGGAGCTCGAGGTACATGCTTTTCTTGTGGACCGCTTCGAGGGAGAACCCGAAGAGACCGAGGAGATGCGGCCAGAGTGGTACACGTTCGACGCCATCCCCTACGAAAAGATGTGGGCCGATGATCCTCACTGGCTTCCGCGTGCACTCAGGGGTGAGAAACTTCGCGGGGCAGTCCATTTCGATACCGATGGGGCGACCATCGTATCGATGTCATGGGAGAAGGTTGAATCGCTCTAAGCAAGTTTTACTGTGAGTGCTTTGACAATGCCCTCAGCGGTGTCCTTATCGTAGGTGAGATGCTTCGCGGGACGATACGCTTCATCCCCATGGAAGCGAGGGATAACGTGAATATGTGCATGAAAAATTTCTTGTCCAGCGTCTGAGCCGTTATTCATCGTTAGGTTAACGCCGTCACAACTCGTGACCTCGCGAAGCGCGACCGCAATGCGCTGAGCGACCTTCGCCATGTGAGCGAAGACCTCAGGGTTGGCATCGAAGATGTTTTCAAATTTTACCTTTGGCACAATAAGCGTGTGACCATGATTGATTGGTTTGATGTCGAGGAAGGCGAGCACTGCGTCATCCTCGTACACGATGTCTGCAGATACCTCTCGCGCGATGATCTTTTCGAAAATTGTGCGTTGCATGAGTCGTGGTGTGCTTGGCCAGTATGGTACCAGACGGTGAGTCAAAGAGAAACCCCGCGCGTACGCAGGGTTCAAATTTAGACACATCTTTTCCTCCTGAACATTCGGGCGATCAACGTTATACCAAACTCCAGCCCGATGCAGATCCCGCACAAGGTCACCCACTCAGCGACCTGTGTCGAGAGAATCCCGTATTGCGTCACGAGTTGTGCGGCAATGATGACTGCCATACTACTCGCGACCACTCCTGCCCAGAACGGCAATAGACGCCGTCCGGTTAGAAGTACGATTAGCCACGCGCCCGAAATGCTAATGGCGACCGCGGCAGCAGTGGGCAAAAACCAGCCTATTGCGATGACCATGCACAGGCCATAGAGGACGCCAAGAGATGCAGGACGGAATTCCCATTCCGTGTTGGCGGCTCCGGAGAGCACAAAACAGGCCAGGATGAACAGCTGTACGCTCATTCCCGGCATGCTGAATGTCGTGTACACGTCCATTTTATGTCTCCTTAAGGTTGAAAGGAACAGAAAACCATGATAATAATGGAATAAATAAGTTGTTTTGTCAATACCACCCTCGTGGATAACTATGTCGGGTGGTAAACTATTGTTCCATGGTGGGACGGATTAAGTACCAGCTACGAAAAGGTGTTTCTCCAGCACCTAATGGTCTTGGGAATGCATTCCACCCCCTCGCGGTCAAGTTACTCGCACATCGAGGTGTGGATGATGAAGAAGCAATATCACGATTTCTTAATCCGGATTTTGAACAGCATCTCCACGACCCATTCCTCTTCACCGATATGCACAAAGCAGTTGAGCGCGTACTTAAGGCGCTCAAAGAGAATGAGCGCATCGTCGTCTACTCAGACTACGACTGCGATGGGATTCCCGGCGGTGTTATTCTCCACGACCTTTTGACCGCCATCGGGTATGTGAATTTCGAGAACTACATACCACACCGACACGAAGAAGGTTATGGTTTCAATGCGGCTTCTGTCACAGGTTTTGTTGAACGAGGCGCATCGCTCCTCATTACGGTTGACTGCGGCATTACCGACCACCAAGCAGTTGCGCTCGCACAGGAACGAGGTATTGATGTCATTGTGACCGACCATCACGAGCCGATTGAGATACTCCCGCCGGCGTATGCCATCATCAACCCGAAGCGCGACGATGCGTATCCCTTCAAGGGTATCTGCGGTGCGGGAGTGGCCTTTAAGCTCGCGCAGGCGGTGCTCGCACGCGGACGCGCAGACGGTACCCTCACGCTCCCCGAAGGGCAGGAGAAATGGTGGCTCGACCTCGTTGGTATCGCGACGATCGCAGACATGGTTCCGCTCACAGACGAGAATCGAGTCCTCGCCACGTACGGTCTCCAGGTCCTCCGTAAATCTCGCCGTCCCGGTCTCCAGCACCTCCTACGGAAGTCAGGTGGAAGCCTCGCGCACCTCACCGAGGATGACATCGGTTTCACCATCGCGCCACGAATCAACGCAGCCTCACGCATGGATGACCCCGAAGATGCGTTCCACATGCTTCGTACACGCGATGAGGGCGAGGCGGGAGCGCGCGTACAGCATCTCGAACGCCTCAATAGAGAACGGAAGGGAATCGTAGCTGCGATGACCAGGGAGGCGAAGCAGCGGCTCCACGCGCTCAACGAGCTCCCCCCCATCATCGTCATGGGAAATCCTGCATGGCGCCCTTCCCTCGTTGGTCTCGTTGCGACTTCGCTCACCGAAACGTACTCTTGTCCTGCATTCATCTGGGGAAGGGACGGTCAGGGCATCATCAAGGGTTCATGTCGGAGCGGAAACGGGCTTTCCATACTCGAGCTCATGGAGGCGGCTTCGCACACGTTCATCACGTACGGGGGCCACCATGCCTCAGGAGGCTTTTCGGTCGCGAATGACCACATCCATGGACTTCAAGGTGCGCTTATTGAAGCGTATGAGCGGATTGCTCGAGAACGGTCACACACGACAACTGAAATGTACCTCGATGCAGAGCTCTCCCTCGAAGAAGTGGACGATGCGCTTATGGGGGTGCTCGCTTCGCTCGCACCTTTTGGCGTCGGGAACCCAAAGCCGATCTTTCGATTCCCGAACATTGTGCCATCACGCATCGTCAGCTTTGGAAAGGCTGACAATCACACGAAACTATTCTTCGATACCCGAGGCATCGCTCGTGAAGCCATCGCATTCTTCAAACGACCTGATGAATTCTCAGTCATACCTAGAGTTGGGAAACAGCTCTCCCTCATCGCACACCTTGAACGTTCACATTTCATGGGAGACATTGGAACACGACTACGCATAGTGGATATTGTATAGTGGTCATATGGAAAGCATCATTATCTACACCGATGGCGGGGCGCGGGGGAATCCCGGACCAGCGGGCGCGGGTGTCTATATCACTGACGCAAAAGGTAAGGTGCTCCGTGAGGTCGCGAAGCCGTTGGGAAATGCAACGAACAATTATGCCGAGTATGATGCGGTGCTCACCGGACTGGAGACGCTGAAGCAAATGTTCGGTAAAAATACGAAGGGGATGCGGTTCGAGTTCCGCATGGATAGCGAACTCATACAGAAGCAGCTCAACCACGAGTACCAGGTCAAAGAACCAGGGCTCGTACCGCATTTCATGGCGATCCACAATTTGCGTGTCTCTTCATTTCCGCACGTTACTTTCAAGCACATTCGCCGCGAACAGAACAGAGAGGCTGACAGACTCGCTAATGAAGCGATGGATGGTGGTAGATAGTGTGCATGCCTGATCGGGTGTACTTCACGATCGGAATCGGTTTTGCAGGGGGAGTGCTTCTCGGTTCACTTTTTAATGTGAAAGAGGAGAGTGTCGCCCTTGTTTTGCTTTTAAGCTTTGCGCTCGCGCTTGTCTGGCGTCTTCAGAGGAGTGGCGGAGGATCAGTATTACTTATTGCAAGTGTATTGCTCTTAGCGACTGGGTGTGGGCTCATGCGTATCGAGCTCGCGAACGATCAATCGTCAGTACTTGCTGCACTCATTGGAGAAAAGCAGGAATTGAAGGGAGTTATTTTACGCGAGCCTGAGGCTCGGGCAACGACACTCCATCTCTATGTCATGCTCGATGGCTACAATGAGCGTGTTCTGATCATCACTGACCGATTCAATAAGGTGTCCTACGGAGACCGTGTAACCATCATTGGGACCCTCACTGAACCAAAATCATTTGAAACTGATCTGGGACGTGTTTTTGATTACACAGGCTACCTAAAAGCGCGTGGTGTTCAATACACCATTCCGTTCGCGGAGATCGAGGTTGTCGAGCACGGGCAGGGGAACCGATTCACAGCGGCCCTCCTCTCGGGCAAAGAGCGTTTTATGATGGCGTTCGAACGCGCTGTTCCCGAACCAACAGCTGGACTTGGAGAGGGTGTACTCCTTGGTGTAAAGCGCGCTATCGGTGAAAAGATTGAGGAAGACTTTCGGGATACTGGCATCATCCACATCGTCGTGCTCTCTGGGTATAACGTGATGATTGTGGTGACCTGGATCACTGCGTTCCTCTCATTCTTCTTCTTTCCACGAACGCGCTTGATTGTCGGTCTCCTCAGCATTCTTGCGTTCGCTGTCATTGTCGGCCTTTCAGCCACAGTCCTACGTGCATCACTGATGGCTGCACTCCTCCTCGTTGCGCGCACTTTTGGGAGGACATACATCGCGCTCCGCGGGCTCGTACTTGCAGGCATTGTCATGCTCCTGCATAATCCGTACCTTCTCGCGTTCGATCCCGGGTTCGTGCTCTCGTTCCTCGCGACCCTAGGCATCATTCTGCTTGGGCCTCACATCGAGGCGCGCCTTTCTCTAGTGCCGCGCATGCTTGGCATACGTGAATTCATGACGGCGACCATCTCGACGCAGATATTTGTCTTCCCGTTCATACTCTATTCGATGGGCACCTTCTCACTCGTTTCGGTAGTAGTGAACGTGCTAGTGCTTCCCGTGGTGTCAGTTGCCATGCTTCTCTCATTTGTGACTGGGCTCGCTGCACTCCTCCATCCACTCCTCGGACACATACCTGGGTTCTTTGCCCATCTCTCGCTCCTCTACATCATCAGGACCGCAGAATTCTTCGCAGCATTCCCCTTCGCAGCGTTTTCGGTCTCCGCGTTCTCGTTCGTGTGGGTTATCGTCTGCTACACGCTCATGGGAGTTGGAATCGTCTACCTCTATCATCGTGAGCGTACCTCATGGACGTCAGATGAGCCGTCGGTCGCAACCGCGGCTGCTCCATCGCTCGAAGACTGGACTATTGTTGGAGAAGATGAGTTCAGGTCTCAGATGCGCCTCGAGATTCCTGTGCGCGATAGAGAGTTTCCGTTCAGGTAGGTACCTTTGTGTTAACCGTGGAACAGTCGTACAATTCATTGTTAGAGAATCTACTAGGTCAATTTCGAGGAGGGCCGACATGCCGCGTTTTCAAGCATCGTACGATATTGATTTACCCCCGTCCGCCCCACACAACCAACGCGTCGCCGAGTATTGGGATCTTGTATACGATCCAAAACAAAAAGCGTTCGTAGACAAAGAGGGCTGTCCTATCAGGGACAAATATTTCCAACCCCTCTAGTACACAATTTGAGCAGGTTCAGTCCTGCTCTTGCTTTTTTTGGTGAACGGGGACAGCGATGACGTAGAGAGCAAGGTGAGCATTTCTCATGAGAGCAGACATTTGGTGTTCGACACCGATATGCCGTATGCATGTGCATGCAAAGAGTTCATAGAACTGTACCGCACGAGCAGATATCTGTGCGGAGCAAAACTCGTGCTCACGGTTTTCACACAATCTTTCATGTATGAGATACAAAATGACCACGTCTTTCGACGTGGTCCAGTCAAGATTTTCATGCGAAGGCCCCTTGTTGCTTCCCGGGACGAATTGGTGCGAACCTGAGTTCGAGTCGTTGGTGCATTCCTCGTGCCCCCTCGTTCCATAGTTCCTCTATGGAAGGAATGTATCCATTGATTAACAGGTACATTCGGGCATGGTCTGAAACGGTTACAAGAAACGCGAATGCATTCCATGCTTCTGTTGTGACATATCCACACAGACCACATTCAGCGAACCTGAACCGTTCGACTCCACCGTTCCTGCACCAGAGATATTCTCGGTCAGCGAGCGAGAAATCACTGACTCCGCACTCAAGACACACGACATCGATTTCTTTGTCCTGTTGTACACGCGCTTCAGCGAGACTGCAGACACGACTCCAAACACCTTTTGTGTGTACGTCCTCAAGCCATTCTTCGACAGCCCAAGGATAGTGTTCCTTGAAAAGGGCAATTAAACGATCCACTTCTTGGCCCATGGTATACCTCCTTTCAACTCTAGGCCTAAAATAATTGTCCACCTGTCACTGGCATGCGTCAAGGGTACTTGTGCAGTACGCTTCTGGTGTGTATTGTCCATTCAGAATGTTCAATGGTTCACAAATGAAAAGGAGATAAAATGGCGTATTCAAAGAATGTCTGTGCGTGCAGGGAACATTCAGAGAACCTCTACGCGAAGTTCATGTTGTATAAGGAAGGGATCGGCGTCATCCCGCTGAATGAAACCCACGATAGCTGGCATCTGCTGGACGGGAAAGGCGAGCCCACCCTCGCGACTGCAGCGGGGTTCATGGTGCTCAATCCTGCAGACGATTCACTAAGGAGCGCTCAGTTTGTAGGCGGGAGTGAGGAGCTCGGACTCACTGCGGATGCGGTTCCCGTGTATTGGTGGGCGAGACACAGCGAGATGCAACAAACCATTTTTCGTGTCGGCCTCATCGGAAGACAGACGAACGCGTTCTTCATACCGCTCATGGGCACACATGGGAGTTTCGTGAGGGTAGGCAATGAGCCTGCCTCACATTCCTTTCGTGCCGTGACGTTCGATGAACTCCGCGGCACCATGGTGCGCGGATGAATCGGAAATTCAAACGGCCTGCTCGCGCAGGCCTTTCTTTATGATTC
>CAZFBT010000005.1:0-20077 GCA_964517185.1 uncultured Candidatus Saccharibacteria bacterium
TATATTCGCTAAAATTCATGATTTAAAATATTACATATAATTTATTAATTTGTCAACTATCATTCTTGTGTGCCCCGCACTAGAATGCGCATAAAGCATCTGAAAATTCATGGATGCCAGCAGCATTGTTTGACAATGCATCGTTTAGATGGTATTATATACATATGAATAATCGCGACCCTAAAACTATTGCTATCAAACTTCTTGCGATTTTTGGGTTTTTTGTGCTAATCGGTTCTCTATCCTGGCTCCTGATCCGGGGGGTTCAGTATGCACCCAAGGTCTTCTCTTCGCTTGCCTCTATCGCTGAGAATCTTGAACGGTATCGGGGGGCACCAGAGCTCACCATTGCGACAGAAAAAAGTATCGTGAATGCCGGCGAATCAATGAGTATCTCGTGGACCGACATGCGTCAGCGAGGCACCTATACGTTCGGGTACAGCTGCACTGATGGCGTCTCAATCGCGGTGCGTGGAGAAAGCGGTGAGCTCGTTAATATTCAGTGTAACGAAACACTCTCTCTGCCGGCCGATGTTCACGGGCTCTTCATTAGTATCAGCTCGGAACGTGGACGTTTTATCGATGTGCCACTGCAGCTCTCGTTTAAAAATGAATCGGGAGAGGTCGTCACAAGTACCATCACACAGGTTACCGTCGTAAACGCGGTCATTCCATTCGCTGACCGCGTACGTGGAGAGTCGATAGAAAGTGGGGAGGATGAAAACGAATCGCGGGCCGCCGAGGTACCGGAACCAGAAGAGTCTCGTGCTGAACTTCAGGAGTCGAGTGAAACAGCAGTGGTTGCTCCTGCCCCAGCAGCAACTCCTTCCCTGCCGAAGTATATGGTTCCGGTCTCCGATCCAACCGGAATTATTGACCTCAAGGTGAGCTTCATCGGTATGGGTACGCTTATGGGTGAAACCTTCATCCCAACAGATGCCTACAATCCGAGTGCTCGGAATGCGCTTCGCTTTGAGGTCATGAACGTTGGTACGAAGACTTCGAACACTTGGTCTTTGCTCGCAGCTCTTCCCGGTGACGTTGAGTATAAGGCCGGGGACGAAGCTCCTCTTCTGCCGAACGAACGTGCACTCTACACACTCGGTTTTAACCTCGAGCCATCAGCATCAGACATCGAGATAGTGCGCGTCGCAATAAGCGAACCGGAAGACTTGAACATTGCGAACGATACGTTCTCGTGGACAGTCCAGGTCGCGAACTAAGAGACACGAAAAACCCCGCGAGCTTCACTCGCGGGGTTTTTCGATTGCTATCTCCTGTTCCCCATCCGATACTCACTATTTTCTCGACGCATTACTGAAGATGGGATTGAAGATGAAGCATGAGGATCTTAGAACTCAGCGTCGAGCCATACATAGACATACGGTGGGTTCGGTCAACCCATCGTGCGACAAATGATTTTAGCGAACGGTACTTAGACGTCGAGGTTCGCGAGACGTGCATTGGACTGTATGAATGACTTCCTGCTCGTCACATCAGTCCCCATGAGAATGTCGAAGACCTTGTCCGCTTCTTGCGCATCCTGAATTGAGACCTGCTTCAGAATACGGTTCTGAGGATTCATGGTCGTCTCCCAGAGCTCTTCGGCATTCATCTCGCCGAGTCCCTTGTACCGTTGTATGCGTACTTTGCTGGAACGTTTGGCGACCTCCGTTCCCTCAGTTTCTTCTTCCTCCGTTTCAGGTTCCCCATCCCCTTCCTCGATATCATCCTCTGGCGCATCCTTCCCGACTATCGCATGTTTCTCATCATCGCTGTACGCATACTGGACCTCCTTACCCTTCTGTATCTTGTAGAGGGGCGGCTGGGCGATGTAGAGATACCCGCCGTCGATGATGGGCTTGAAGTAGCGGTAGAAGAGCGTGAGGAGGAGCGTACGGATGTGTGCACCGTCGACGTCCGCATCAGTCGCAATGATAATCTTGTGGTAGCGGAGTTTTGAAAGATCGAACACATCGCCGATAGCGGTCCCAAGTGCAACGACGAGATTCTTCACCTGCTCGGAACCGAGCATCTTGTCGATGCGTGCGCGCTCTACGTTGAGTATCTTGCCGCGCAAGGGCAGTATCGCCTGTGTCCGCCGGTCGCGTCCCATCTTCGCTGAGCCGCCTGCGGAGTCTCCCTCGACGATGAAGAGCTCAGACTCTTCGGCGCTCTTCGTCTGGCAGTCTGCGAGCTTGCCAGGAAGAGTCATGCCATCGAGAGCGCCTTTACGAAGCACAGAGTCCTTAGCAGCTTTCGCCGCCTTCCGTGCCTTCACGGCAATGACGACCTTGTTGATGATGGCTTTCGCGTCATCGGGATTCTCCTCGAGGTACTCCGCGAACGCGTCGCCGAACACAGTCTCAACGGCGCCGCGCGCCTCGACGGAACCAAGCTTCGCTTTCGTTTGTCCTTCGAACTGTATCTCCGGCATCTTGACTGAGATAACTGCGGTTATTCCCTCAAGGACATCATCTCCAGTGAAAGCACCGTCCTTCTCTTTGATGATATTGCTCTTCTTAGCGTAGTTGTTGAGGGTCCGTGTGAGCGCGGTCTTAAAGCCAGTCACGTGTGTGCCGTGCTCGGGGTTGTAGATGTTGTTCGCGAACGCGCTGATGCGCGAACTGATGTCATCGACATACTGGAGCGCGACCTCGACCGAGAGCACCTTTTGGTCAGGGTTCATCTTCTCAACGTAGAAAATGTTTCGATGCACCGGAGTCTGGTACTGGTTATTGAATGCGACCAAGGACCGCAGACCGCCCTCGAAGAAGAAGGTTACCGAGGGGACCTCGAGGTGCAGATCGGAGAGGTACATCAATCCCTTGAGGTCGAGCTTTGCTTCTTCTGCCTCGCTCATCTCACGCCCATCAACGATGCTGATGCGAAGGTCTTTCACGAGGTACGCCTGCTGACGGAGATGCGAGACAATACGCTTGAAGTCGAAGGTGACATCGCTGAAGATGGCCTCATCTGGCTTAAAGGTCACGATGGTGCCACTGAGCTTTGATGCGCCGAGCTTCTTCACTCTCGCTTTCGGTTTGCCACGCTGGTATTCCTGAATGAAGTACGCGCCGTCGCGGTGGACCTCCGCGATGACGTGCTCCGAGAGCGCATTGACAACCGAGACGCCGACACCGTGAAGTCCGCCAGAGACCTTGTATCCTTCCCCCCCGAACTTTCCGCCTGCATGGAGTGTCGTCATGATGGTCTCGAGGGCGGAGACCTTCGTCTGCTTGTGCGTATCGACTGGGATGCCGCGGCCATTGTCGACAACGCGCACGTAGCCGCCAGGGAGGAGCGCCACCTCGATGTGGCTCGCGAAACCGCCCATCGCCTCATCGCGCGAGTTGTCGAAGACTTCCCAAATGAGGTGGTGAAGGCCGTCCGGTCCCGTTGTACCGATGTACATGCCAGGGCGCTTGCGCACCGGCTCAAGACCCTCGAGGACCTGGATGGAATCAGCGCTGTACGTACTCTTTTTCTTCTCTGCCATGGGTAAAGGTGTGACTAAACAAAAACGAGCACATATGGCTCATATGCACTGTAGTATAGCAGATTTTCTGCGTTCCGTCCCCCGTGCACCGTTCACCATGGGGAACGCTCAACGTATCATGTATCCCTCTGCGGCGAGGCCCCTGGTTATGCGCTCCATGACCGGAATGAGCTCCGTATCGGTGAGTGTGCGTTCTCCCGACTGGAATACGAGCCGGAAGGCGTATGATGTCCTTCCCTCTTTGGTGAATGTGTCGAAAAGCGTGAGTCGGGCGAGGAGGTCGCCTGCGAGCTCGTCGATACGTTCCGCGATGACATCTACATCTCTCCCTTCCGGTACCCAGAGTGCGATGTCGCGGCTCACAGCAGGATAGACTGAGAATGGGACATACGTCTTCGGTTCTTCCAGTGCATGGATCGTGTAGGCAGTAGGTTCCGGAAGCTTCGAAAGAAGCGCACCGAGATCGAGCTCGGCGATGCCGTCCGTTGTCCTCCAGGTGAGCTCGATGCCGAGTTGCATGGCGACCGTCTCGCACGCCTCATCGAGACGCTTCTTATCGAGCTTCTCCCGATACTCCATGCCATGACGGACCCCGAGTGCGAGCGCGAAACGCTCACCCTCCCCAGGGAAGACCGCGCCAAGCTCGAAGAGCGCGACCGCAGAAAGACCGAGGAGGTCCCGGTTCGGTACATTCTTCTCGAGAGCCTCTTTGAGGTTCTCATGGAGCAAACTCCGTAGGTAGGCCTTGTCTGACGCGAGCGCATTCTTCATTCTCACGATGTCCTTTGGACGGAACGAACTCGTGTAGATCTCCGAGAAACCGAGTTGCGTGAGCGCATTCCTGACAACTTCGGAATAATAGAACCGTTTGTTGAGCTCCGGGACCTTCCCTGTGTGGGGCACGACCGAGGGAATGTGCTCGTAGCCGTGCATGCGCCCAACCTCCTCGATGAGGTCTTCAGGTATTACAAGGTCGGTCCGCTCAATGGGAGGTGTGACGGTGAGCGTGTCCTCGGACAGTTCGTATGGGTACCCGAACCGGTCCATGATAGCCGCTGCCGTCGCATTGGGGATGTCGATACCGAGCGCGGCGGAGAGCCGCGCGAGGGTGATGGAAACAGGCCTCGGCGAGGATGGCGTGTAGGGTGTCTCCGAGACGCCCCTGAACGTTCCCCCCGCGATATCCATGATGAGCGCGACGACCGCCGCGAGTGCCGGCTCGGTCATTTCGGGTACGATACCGTTCTCAAACCGCGTCGACGCGTCAGTACGAAGCTTCAGTTGTTGTGAGGACTTGCGCGTACGGACCCGGTCGAAATGCGCGGCCTCAATGATGATACATGTCGTCTGCGCACCGACCTCGGCGTGCTTCCCTCCCTTAATGCCCGCGATGCCGATGGGGACGTCACTCACACCATCGACGATGAGAAGATCTCCGGGAGTGAGTGCGTAGGTCTCTCCTGTCAGTGTCGTTATCTCCTCCCCTTCCCGAGCGATGCGGACCTCGATTGCGTGTGCGCCGTTCTCCGTATCGAGCTTATCGGCATCGAACGCGTGGAGCGGCTGACCGAGATCGAACATGACGTAATTCGTCGCGTCGACGATGTTGTTGATTGAGCGCTGGCCGAGCGATTCGAGTCGCTCACGAAGCCACGCAGGCGATGGACCGACCCTTACGCCTTCGATGACCGCACCCTGGTAGCGGGTACAGGCGTCCGACGAGACGGACACTGAAAGCGACGCTGGGGCCTTTTTGTCCGCGATAATCGCCGTCATGGGGTCACGTGAGAGCGTGATACCGAGTATCGCGCCGAGTTCCTTCGCGATGCCTCGATGCGAGAGTGCGTGAGGCGTACGGTCTGGAAGCACTTTCACTTCGAAGACGGTGTCCTCCCCCACCTGCTCGATATCCTCAGCCTCCCAAGCATGGAACGTGAGTGCGTCGACGACCTCTCCAACGGGAGGGAGTTTTTCATCAAAGAATGAGTTGAGCCATGCGTAGGAGATTTTCATAGTGCAGTCATTAGTCGAAAGCGGAATCGGGTCTCACGTCATCAATGCTTGTCTCTTTTTGCAACAACTCAAGGCCAGGCGGAAAGTCGTATTTATTCGATTGTGTATAAACAAATATTACCAAAAGGAGAATCGTAACAACGACGATGATAATGAGATGCTTCGAATTCATATATCAAAATTGGTTCACCACCCGTAGATCACCGCTGTAGAGGAGTCGTACGTCAGGTATGCCATAGCGCATGAGTGCGAGGCGGTCCATCCCCATGCCGAACGCGAATCCTCGGTACTTCTCTGGGTCGATACCTGCCCCACGGAGGACATTTGGATGCACCATGCCTGCGCCCATGATCTCAATCCACCGGTCTTTGAGCTTCTCCGGCGCATCGTCACCCGTGAGGCGCATATCGACCTCGAGCCCTGGTTCAACGAACGGAAAGAAGCTCGGCCGAAAGCGCACCTCGGTCGTACCGCCGAAGAACCGTTTGAAAAAATACTCAAGCGTCCCCTTGAGGTGCGCGAGGGAGACGTCAGTGTCGACCATGAGCCCCTCGAGCTGGAAGAACTGCGCCTCGTGCGTTGCGTCGGTCGCTTCATTGCGAAAGACCTTGCCTGGACAGATCATGCGGATGGGAGGAGCGTGGCTTTCCATGTATCGCACCTGTACCGGCGAGGTGTGCGTACGCATGACGACGTCGTCGCGTCCCTCGACGTAGAACGTGTCCTGCATGTCGCGCGAGGGGTGGTCCTTCGGCACGTTGAGCCGGTCGAAATTGTACTCGATCGTCTCGAGCTCAGGGCCCTCAGCGAACACGAAGCCAAGTTCCGAGAAGATACTGTTCACCTCGCGGGTAATGCGTGAGAGTGGATGGATGTGTCCATAGGTGTCTGGAGTAATGTTCCGCATTATGCCTCGAAAATTACCTGATAGATAAGGGTTCCATCGTACACGTAAATCCCATTGTTCTCAATATGGAAAATGAGTTCTTCACCAAGAATGAGTGGCTGTGCATTCTGCCACGCGCGATCATCTATCTCGACAACGTACATGCCGTCTGCGCGAGCGAGAATGACCAGGTCAGTACTCCCCGGGAAGAAGTCGAACGCAGTGACCTCCTGCCCCTGACGATCCAACCTAATGACCGGATTGCACACAGAATCTTCTGGGATACTCTCCACGGGATGAATCAATGCTTCTGTACTCTCGATGACGGTCGCTTCCTCCTGTGTCGAAACGATGAAAGTCTTCCGTGATGTTTCGGTGACTACCTCCGCTGCCGTCGTCGAGCTGTACCGAGGAAAATCAGGAGCACAATAGTAGTATGGCATCTGCTCGAACGATCCCGTCCAACGCGCATACACTTCTTCTCCCTCCTCATAGAGTCGAACGCCACTTCTCTCTTTAGTTGTGGTCCCAGACAGGACCCCTTCTGAAGAGGTGGATCCGTTCGGGGTCTCTTCAGTACTGAGAATATCGCCTTTTGCCTGTGGAGAAGTCGTGGGTGTGATCGTTGTGAAATGCGAAATAAGAGCGAGATACTCAGTATTTTGGAGAGCAGATGACGTTGCAGTAGAAGTCGAAATGAGATACGGGTTCGTTGTCGAGGCAAGAATATCTTGACTACGCAGTATCATCGTACCGGTTGCAGTCTGCCATGGAGCTATAACACGGACATGTGGTATGAGCGGTAGATTGAACGACTCAGCTTCAGTGACACGATGAGCGGTGACGGGGAGTTCTTTTACCCAGGTGTGGTAGCCCTCCTTCTGCACGTGCACACGGTGTGTGCCTGGCTCGATGTTCTGAGCATAGAATGCCCTGCGGAACGCTCGCGTTTCACGGACGAGCTCACCATCAATATATATCTCTGCACCGGCGCGTTCGACAGCGATGTACAGACCCCCGGTGCTGTAGATGTTCGTTGGTTCAAATAGGTCGAATCGGTAGCCTGTTGCGTAGAGATAGAGAAAAGGGAGGGATACAAGAAAAATGAAGACAAGAATAAGAAAGACACTTGAACGAGTCCGGCGTGAAAGTGGCGGAACATTTGGTCGGTCATCCATGGACCTCTACGGTAACATTTTTTGAGGAAATTTTCCTGAACGAAGTTGCCTCGATGTCTGCTCTCTAGCTCGTCTCCTGACGATGTTTCGGGGTCACCCAGAATCCCATGTACCTCCCAAGCATGAGCCGAGTCTGTGCATCAAGACCGGGTATCGCGCTGAAGATGATCATCGTGATGGGAACAAGGACCCACTGGAGTGCCATGACGACATAGAGGATCCGTGGCTTCCCTTCAGGCCGTTTAGGAATGAGCGTGAGTGAGATGATGGAAGAGATGACAAGCCCGAACATCGCGAGAATGAGAAGGTTACGAACCATGATCGGTAAGTTGTATGAAAGTACCGTCTCGTGGAAAATGCGAGTCCCAAGGAAAATGGGTGCCCAGCCTAAGATGATGAGCATGATGGGGTTCGTGACAAGGGACCAATACCCTTCAGCCTGTTGAATAAGAATGCGTAGACGCCGCCTGAGTGGAATAGCGGCATTTTTCTTGAAATGGTAGGCGATATAGACGAGATTCTCCACCCCGTAGGTCCATCGGCGGTGCTGCCGATAGATGTTTCGAATTGTTGCAAAGAGAGTCGGTGCAGCGTTTGCATCCATCGATACTGGATATGAGAGAGGCACGACGTCATACTCACCATCGTTTGCGACCATGAGGTTCCAGTAGATGCGAGAGTCTTCGCTCACCATGTTTCGCTGCCAATAGCCGACCTCATAGAGGGCTTGGAATGAGACAGCGTGCGATGAGAAAGTCGCCATTCGTTCGGGTCGCTCCTGCTGGACCATCTCCCAGAATGTCGAGGACATCGCCACGACGCGTGAGAGCGCCGATGCCTCCCACATGTTGTTGTTGAAGATGGGAACGGGCTGGAAGGAACTTTTGAGAGGCCGCTCGGCGGTCATGAAGTGCCAGACGAGGCAGTTGAAGTAGTCGGGGTAGACGACCGTGTCGATGTCAAAGATGGAGACGAGCACATGGTTGTAGCGGATGCCGTGGGTGTCGAGCACCTCGCGGCGGACCCGTTCAGCGGCCCAGGAAGCATTCGAGCCCTTACCTGCAATCTCACCGATGATATCATCAGGATGTTCAGTCACGATGAAATTCCCGAACGTGTCTCCCCATTTCTCCTTCATTGCAGCTGCAATGTCGGCGGCTTCCTTGCCCGCACGTCGTTCAGAAGCGAGCGCGATGATGACTGCCTTCTTGTCATACTTCGTCGCTGCTAGGGAGGTGAGCGTCGCATCGACGACTGACGCTGGCTCCCGATAGAACGGGAGGACGACGACGTGGTAGAGGTGGCCGTACTCGAACCGCTCGATCATCCGTTCCCAGTCGAGTGCCATGTGGTGGCGGAGTCGTTTCCAGTTATGCCGGAGGTGGTACGAGAGGAATGCGGTCTTGAGGACCCAGTAGACCGAGAACGCAATGATGAAGTAGGATGCAAAGAACGGAGCGTAGATCGAGGCAAGCACAACACCGATGAGTGTGAGCCAGGACGCGGCACCGGGAATTGTCTCAAGGAAGCGATAGAAGAAACGATCCTTCCCGATAAGTTCGGTCGCGCGCCCGACATGGAAATCGGGTCGTCTGGCGTATGGTAAGAGGTGCGAGTTCTTTGACATGTCGAGGGAGTATAACGCTTTTAAAAGCATAAAAAAAGCATGTTTCAGGACGACATAGATTGCTTTTTGATCGATTATCTTCCATAATGGGCCTCGCGCGAGGCGCATTTTTCTTTGTGCCACCTTAGCTCAGTTGGTTAGAGCAACGCACTTGTAATGCGTAGGTCCTCGGTTCGAATCCGAGAGGTGGCTCTCCGAAAAGAGCAAAATCACCCGTGGAGGGACTTCTCCTTGTGCCTGCGTTTCTCTTCATCGGTGAGTGCTACCTCCATCTTGTGGAGCGCAATTTCCTCGAGCTTGTTACGGGTCGCCCGCTCATGTTCTGAACGTTTGGCGAAAGAGCGATTTGAACGCATGATATCCTTCACCTTTCGCTCAGTCGCGCCGAGGAGCTCGAGAATTCGCTTGAGGAGTGTGTGAAAGAAATAGTGCACAATTTGACGTAGCACATCTCGGCTGAGACTCCGATAGAACTTCAGAAAAGCATGCGCTATCTTGAGTAAATAGTAGTCAAGGTGCTCGCGGGCGAATGAGAAAAACCGTCTTCCCCATGCACGCTCCACGCGGAAAAGGAACTCGAGCAAGAGCACTGCTGCGAGCGAGAGGAAGACTGCCGTGAGTGCGTCGGACATCCCCCTTATTTTACTGACATTCGTGTCATCTTCGCAACTACGATGTTCTCTCCGAACTTCTGAATGGCGCCTTGTATGAGATCACCGATGGTCTTTGTGTCGTCTTTAATGAAGGGTTGCTCGAGGAGAATACGGTCCTTGAAGTACGCATCGAGCTTACCGACGAGTATCTTTTCCTGTATCTCAGCAGGCTTTCCGACGACCTCGCCCATGAAGACCTCCTTTGCTTTTTGCATCTCTTCGTCGCTCACCTCAGCTCGAGATACATAGACTGGATTTTGTGCGGCGACATGCATTGCGATCTCCCGGGCGAGCTTTACGAATTCTTCGTTCTTCGCGACAAAGTCGGTTTCTGACGCAAGGTGGACGAGCGCGGCAACTTCGTTCGTTGAGTGAATATAAGCACCGATGGCACCTGCCCCGAGCACGCGATCAGATTTCTTTGCAGCGATCTCTCCCCCTTTTCGCTGCAGGAGTATCCTCGCTTTTGCCATATCACCGCCAGCTTCTTCGAGAGCCTTCTTGCACTGCATGACTGAAATTCCTGTTGAATCGCGTAGCTCTTTGAGTTGTGCTGAGGTGATGTGCATATTGAAAATGACCTACTACTAACGACTGACTAAACATCGAGATGAGTACTCCTAGCGTTCGACGCGTGATGGCTCCTCGCGCTTCGCGGGAACGAATTCAGACTTTCCTTTCTTGAGAGCATCAGTGAGCTCCTCGAGTATGATGGTGACGCTCGATTGGAGCGCGTCGTTCGCAACAATGGGATAGGTGATAGATCGAAGATCCGTGTCTGAACTCGAAAGCGCTATGACGGGGATGCGCATCGTGAGCGCCTCCTTAACCGCGATCGATTCATGTCGAGGATCAACGACAATGAGAAGTTGGGGTGGCCGGGTGAGTGACCTGATACCATTGAAGTTGAAGGTGAGCTTCTCGAGTTCACGTCCAATGATGACACGTTCCTTTTTTGTATACTTGCGCTCGAGTTCCCCTGACTCCCCCTGCTCGGTGAGTTCGAAGAGGCGCGTGATGCGTTTCCTTATCTCAGAGAAGTTCGTGAGAATGCCACCAATCCAGCGATTGACAACATAGGGCATCTCAGCTTCTTGGGCAAAGCGCTTCACAACCGAACTGATCTCCTCTTTCGTTCCGACGAAGAGAACGGTCTTGCCGGTCTTGCCGGCATCTTCGAGGACTGACTTTGCTGTCTCGAGAAGAGAACCTGTCTTTTCGAGGTCGATGATATCGGTTCCCTGTTTGTTTCCAAAAAGGAACGGGAGAGTGGTCGGGTGACGGCGCGATTTCGTGAATCCGAAGTGAGCGCCAGCCTTGAAGAGACGCTCAATGAGCGGCGTCGGTGCCTTAACGGGTGTATTTTCTTGCATGAATATTAAAAAGCGCGCGTTCTGCGAGCTCGGCGATAGTACCACACCAGACCTCAATCTGCAACCGTTTCTTTTGCTCTTTCGACATACGTAGCGAGGGTGCCAAGAACATCATCGAGATCGCCGCCAAGGATACCCTCTATGTTGTGCCACGATTCCTTGATGCGATGGTCGGTGATGCGGTTCTGGGGAAAGTTATACGTGCGGATCTTTTCTGAGCGGTCACCAGTGCCTATTTGGACCCGACGCGTCGCGGCGTGCTTCTTCGCCTCTTCTTCATCATGGAGCATCTCGAGTTTCGCGACAAGCATAGCCATCGCCTTCTCGCGGTTCTTGAGCTGACTGCGCTCGGATTGACAACGCACATCGACGCCGGTCGGCTTGTGGATGAGCCGAACGGCGGTCTCGACCTTGTTGACGTTCTGTCCGCCTGCGCCGCCCGAACGCGAGAACTCCATCTCGATGTCAGAGGGATTTATCTCAATGGTCGGCTTATACCGCATGGGGAGGATGACAACTGATGCAGTCGAGGTATGGATGCGCCCAGCCTTCTCGGTCACGGGGATGCGTTGGACACGATGAACGCCGGTCTCGTAGCGGAGTGCATCATAGACACCGCTTCCGAGAAGTTCGAATGACGCCTCCTTGTACCCGCCCTGCGCGGCACGTGACTCGGACGTCGTGCTCGATTGCCAGCCCATGCGCTCCGCGTAGCGGAGGTACATGTGCGCGAGTTCTTCCGCGAAGAGCGCCGCCTCCTCGCCGCCCGCGCCCGCGCGGACTTCGAGAATGACCCCGTAGGGGCGTGATTCCTCTTCCACAGAATCCTTCAAAATACGGTCCATCTCTGCATAGAGGTGTGTGAGTTGTTCGGTGAGCGACGCCACCTCCTCTTCAGCAAGCTCGCGCATGGAGGGGTCGGATGCGTAGAGTTCCTGTGCCTCGGTGCGCTTTCTGTGGAGCGCATCAAACTGGCCCGCCAAGAATTGTGTCTTTTGGTGGGTGCGGAATGTCGTGAGTTTTTCTGCCTCAAATTCCATGCGCCAACTATACACTATATATACTATATGCAACAAAAAACCGGGGTCCGCCAGCTGGCGAATTCCCTGGCCACTGTGCTCTGTCGTTACGCCTTCTTCTTGCGTCCTGCTGCCTTCTCAGCACGTGCCTTGAAACGCTCGACACGACCCGCAGTATCCATGACCTTCTCCTGGCCGGTGTAGAAGGGGTGGGAAGCGCTCGAGACATCGACGAATGCGATGGGGTATTCCTTGCCGTCGGTCCATGTGTCAGTCCCCTCGGTCGCGATGGTCGAACCGATGAGAAAACGCTCCCCGCTCGAGTTGTCGTGGAAGATGACCTTGCGGTAGTTGTCGGGATGTATCTCTTTCTTCATATTTGTCGCGACACTATACCAGAACGTACTTGAAACGCAACGCCCATTCAGCCTTGTTCTTGGTGCCTAGTTCGAAGTCTATAGTCTATAGTTGATAGTCGATAGTATCGTTCTCCATTTCTCTATCTTCTATATTCTCTATTCAATATTCCCTATTCTCTCTTTTCTATTCCCTATTCTCTATTCAATATTCTATATTTTCTATCCGCTCTTCAGCACCTTGATCTGACCCTCGAATTTCGCCTTTCGGCTCATAACCTGGTCTCCGTAGAACGCGTTCGCTGGATTCGACGCCCCACCCCATCCAGCGTAGTAGCGAAGTGCAGCAAGGCGGTCGGCAGCATACCCGCCGTTCGCGCCATTGTCCCGAAGGAGAAGCGCGGTCGCGAGAAAGGCGTCCTGGTTGTCGAAGGGGTTTGCGGGTGTGCTCTTTCCGTTCAGTGAACGGATGACGTCCTGTGATTTATCGTAGATCCAACCGCTTCCACTATTGACGAGCCCACCGTAGATGGCCCACGTTGAGGGTATGAACTGTGATGGACCCATTGCGCCACCCCAGCCAACTCGTTTGCCGCCACTCGTGATAGGGCAAGAGACCTGTCGTGATCGCGCATCGAATCCGAGTGTGCTCGCTATTACGAGAAAGACCGGCTGATCGCGATCAGGATGCATGACCGCGCGTCCGTCCCGAATATCATTGTATGCACAGCTCCCTAAGTGCGAACCGATATTCGTCTCTTGCTCAAGAACAGCTAGGATGAGAGATGCGGGTACGCCGGTCTTTCCCGAGGCGTACTCGGCGAGCCTCACCGCCTCGGGGAGCGGAATGCCGCCACCGCCACCGAGAAGCTCGAAGAGCTGATTTCGGAGTTCTGCAGCAGTCTTTTGCTGTGACTCAAGGAGCCGCTGATACGCCGCCTCCTCGCCCTTAGTGACCGTGAGTATCTCAGCTTTTTCTTGTTCCTGTTTTTCGACCTCCTGCTTTTGGAATTCCTGAACGCGTTTCATCTCTGCTTCTGCTAGTTGCTTCCCCTCGAGGGACTCCTTCTGCTCTTCTGTGTCGCTCTTGATCTCAGCAAGGAGGTTGAGCGATTCATTGAGTGATAACTTTATCGACTGAAAGCTCTCAAGGTCCTCGAAGAACCGCGAGAAATTCTCCTTACCGAGGAGTATCTCGACGAGAGTGTAGTCGTCTATCTCTTGGGTCTTCCGGATGAGCTGTCCCAAGGACTGTCGTTGACGATCGAGTCTGGCAGAGAGTTCTGTGATGACCGCCTCCTTGTCGCCTATCTGGTCTTCGAGCTGTTCAATGGCGACTGCGCGCGCTTGGATGCCGAGGCGCGCCTTCTTTATCTGTGCATCGAGGAGCTGGAGGTCGCGCTCGAGTGAGCGTCGCTCGAGCTGTTTGTCCTCGACGAGGACCTGCTGTTTGAGTATTTGTCGTTCAACTTCCACGAGCTCCCGCTCGAGGCGCGCCTTTCGCTCAGCGTCGGTCTCGGCGCTCGCCGAAGAAAGCGGCAGGAGAAGTCCAATGATGCAGAGAACCGCTATGCCACTGTGGAGCATTGAATGTGCCTGACGCATGAACTAACAGTATACCAAGACCGAGCACGGGGATTCAACGAACCAGAGAACGCAAAACGCGGTGTCCTCTCTGATAGGCAGAGGTCGCCGCGCTGAAATGCGATATGGTGAGAAGTTCTAGGCAGCTGGAGCGCCCTCTTCTAGGGCCTCCTCCTTGCCTTTCTTTTCCACCTCGATGGCGCTCATGTCAATGGCCGCTGGTGCCTCTTCCTTCTCCTCCTCGACGGCCTGGACGAGCGCAACGACATCATCGGGAGCATTCCCGACCGTAACCCCCGCGGGGATGGTGAGGTCGCTCACGTGTATCTGAGCCTCGAAGTCGACGAGGGATGCGACATCGACGGTAATCTCCTTCGGAAGATCCTTCGGCTTACAGGTCACCTCAATCTCGTGGAGCACCTTGGTGAGCGTACCACCCAATTTGAGCGCGGGGGCTTCGCCGACGAATGTTAGTGGCACGTCGACGGTGATCTCCTTCCCTGCCTCGATGGCGTAGAAGTCGACATGGATGATGCCGCCACGCGACGGATCGAATGCGACGTCATGGACCAAGACCTCTTTGTCGCCCTCGAGTCCCTTGAGTGTGATGATGCTCGACTCCCCTGCCTGCTTAAAGACCTTTTCGAATGAGATGCGGTCGAGATAGAACGCGGTCGACTTCTCTTTCGCGCCATAGACGACGGCTGGGAGCTTTCCCGCATTCCGCGCTTTTGCGAGCTTCTTCCCACGCTCGGTGCGCGGCGTTGCATCAAGAATGAATGTCATATGGTATTCAGTTGTTTTGTGGAGAGTACCATACCATACGGCAGGAAATCTTCAACTGCTTCGACGTACCTACTGCAGGGTGACGACATTCGGCGGCGTGTTCCCAGCGAGAAATGCGATGATGTTGTCTGCAGCCATCTCCGACATCTTGCTCCGCGTCTCGAGACTTGCGGATGCAATGTGTGGTGTGACGACGGCGTTCTCGAGCTCGGCGAGTCCCGCCTCAAGCGCCGGTTCGCGCTCGAAGACATCGAGTCCCGCGCCAGCGATGACCCCCTCTCTGAGGGCCGAAACGAGGGCGGCTTCGTCGACGACCGGCCCGCGCGAGGTGTTGATGAGGTATGCGCTCCGCTTCATGAGGCGAAGACGCTCGGCGTTCATGAGGTGCGTTGTCTCGGGGAGGAGCGGTACGTGGATAGAGACGACATCGGACTCGGCGAGCACTCCCTCGATTGATTCGACAAACGTCGCACTGGTGTCCTGTTCGAGAACATCGAGCCGCTTGAGGTCGTTGTAGAGTATCCTCATGCCGAATCCTCGATGCGCGCGCACTGCAACCTCGTAGCCGATGCGTCCCGCGCCGAGAATGCCGAGCGTCTTGCCTTTGAGGTCCATGCCGAGGAGGAGTTCCGGTGCCCAACCGACGAACTTCCCTGCACGGGTGAAACGGTCTGACTCGGGTATGCGCTTCGTGACCGCGAGCATCAGGGCGACCGCGAATTCCGCAACGGTGTCGGTGAGCACGCCCGGGGTATTCGTGATGGTGACGCCCCGCGCCTGCGCCTCCGCGACATTGATGTTATTGAATCCGACCGCGTAATTCGCAAATATCTTCGCGGTGGGGGCCGCGTCCATGACCTCGGCATCAATGGTGTCGGTGAGAAGTGAAAGGACCGCGTCATAGGGCTTCGCACGGAGTGCGCCAAGGAGTTCCTCCTTCGTGAGGACACCGTCTTTCGTACTCACATCGACCGTGTGGCCTGCACTCTTCATACGCTCGATGCCGACATCAGGGATGTGGCGGGTTACATAAATGGTCGCCATGAAATGAAATACTTAATATGCTGACAATGACCACACTATAGTAGCACGTGCGAGAGCGCGGGATGCTAGAATACTCGCATATGGCACAGCAATATGATTTTGTGGCTATCGGTGATACGACCATCGATGCCTTCATTGAACTCTCGAAGGATGATGCGGACGTTTCCATCGATCTTGATACCGGCAGGAAGACCCTTCACATGCCCTTCGGCGGCAAGCTCCCTTACAAGGACGTGACCATCGTGAATGCGGTCGGCAATTCACCGAATGCCGCGGTCGCCGCGCATCGACTCGGGCTTCGCTCCGCGCTTGTTGCAAATGTCGGCCACGATCGGAACGGGAAGGATTGCCTCGATGCGCTCCGCAAAGAGGGCGTCGACACGGACTTTGTGAAGATCCATGAGGGCAAATTCACAAACTACCACTACGTGCTTCGCTATGAAGCAGAGCGCACCATTCTCATCAAGCATGAGACGTATCCGTACGTTCTTCCCGATTTTGCCACGCCGCCAAAGTTTTTCTACTTCTCCTCGATCGGTGAGCACGGCATCAAGTTCCACCACGACATCGCGGACTACCTTAAGACTCACCCCGAATCGAAGCTCGCCTTCCAACCAGGCACTTTCCAGATTCGCCTCGGCGTGAAGGAGCTTGCCGACCTCTACGCGGTGACCGAGATATTCTTCTGCAACAAGGAAGAGGCGCAGGAGATACTCGGGACCGACGAGCGAGACATCCCGAAACTCCTCCGCGGCATCAAGGAGCTCGGTCCGAAGATGCCCGTCATCACCGATGGACCGAACGGTGCGTTCGCGCTCGAAGGCGACACCGCGTGGTTCATGCCGATGTACCCCGACCCAAAGCCGCCCGTCGACAGGACCGGCGCCGGCGACTCGTTCTCCTCGACCTTCACCTCTGCCATCATCCTCGGCCACAATGTGCCAACCGCGCTCTCGTGGGGACCTATCAACTCGATGTCGGTCGTCCAGTACATCGGTGCGCAAGCAGGCCTCCTCTCGCGCGATAAGATAGAAGAGTATCTGAAGCAGGCACCCGACTTCTACGTTCCGAAGAAGGTGTAACAATCACTACAATAAACCATCAGTTCTCACAATCTGTAGGCCGTGCTGTATCTTGCTGAATGCATACACGAATGACAAAAACATACGTACCCATTCATGTTTATTTCGATATATCGAAATAAATTGAAAGAGAGTCTCATTGTTGTGAAGATGGAGCTGGTCTGGGGTCACTTGTGCGGATAGTATTCATCAAGCCATTTCCAACGATCCTTGCCCCTAGAAGGCATCCCAGCTCGGAGAATCTTTTCAATGAGTTTCCAGAACTCTTCTCGCTCCTGTTTGTTCATCTTCATGACTTTCGTGACTGGAGCATACGCACCTTGCTTGTGTGCGTCGTGCATGCGCGAAATGGTCGATGTGCTCATGGTGAGCGATTGAGCGATGCGGTAGACAGAACATCCATCATGCAGCATTGCGATAGCAGCTATCCTTTTTGCGAGCATGACTTGCTCAGTTGCGGTGAGGAGCGAATTTAGAAAAGCTGTCGCGTTTGCTCTGCTTCCCTTGCGTACGTAGCGAACGAACTCATGCAACAGCTCGTCCGAGAGTACAGGGTTAAGTTTTTTCGATGAGATATGTGGCATTGCATCAGTGTACAAAACCTTTCGATATATCGAAAGGTTTTGTACACAGTTCTATCGTTAGGAGTGTTGCATGAGTGCGTCCGTGAACACACAAACGACCACACTTGCAGAGTGCAATCATTGTGTCCGTATATCGTGCACAGCTATCCTAGGAACTTCATCGTCTCGCGGATGATGGAGGCGCTGTCCATGCCGTAGTGCGCGAGAAGCTCTTCGGGAGTGCCAGCTTGGCCGAACATGTCGTGGACGCCAAGGCGGAGGATACGAGTCGGGCGCACTTCGGAGAGGTACTCTGCGACAGCTGAGCCCATGCCGCCCATGACCTGGTGCTCCTCGACGGTAACGAGGACGTCGTGCTCATTCGCAAAATTGAGGACAGCTTCGGTATCTAAGGGCTTCACACAGGCGAGGTTCATGACCGATGCGCCGATGCCCTTCTCATTGAGCACCTTCCCTGCGACGAGTGCGTGGTAGAGCACGGTGCCAGTCGCGATGATGCCGACCTTCTTCACATGTCCCTCATCGCGGGTAAGGTAGACCTCGGCCTTCCCTATCGCGAACGGTGAACCGGGTGTCGTGATGACGGGAGTATTCTCACGCGCGAGGCGGATGTAGACTGGGCCGACGTACTTCGCCGCCGCGAGAGTCGCACGCTTCGCCTCATGGACGTCTGCGGGTGCAATGACGACCATGCGCGGGATGACACGCATGATGGCCATATCTTCGATCGCTTGGTGTGTCGCACCGTCGGGACCAACAGAGACACCTGCATGGGCGCCGATGACCTTCACATTCGATCCGTTGTACGCAATGGTCGTTCGTACCTGTTCCCAGCTCCGTCCCGGCGAGAACATCGCGTACGAAGCAATGAACGGAATCCGACCCATGGCTGCCATACCAGAGGCGACCGAAGCCATCGATTGCTCGCCGATACCCATCTGAACGAAACGTTCAGGGTACGCGTCAGAAAAGACATTCGTTTTTGTTGATGAGGTGAGGTCCGCGGAGAGCGCGACGATGCGCGAATCCGCGTCACCCGCTTCCTTGAGACCATCGCCGTAACCGTTCCGGTTCGGGGCGGTCTCAACATCTGTGTTGAAGAGGTTCGGGTTGAGGTGTGGTGCGAGTTGCATATGGAAAGACTAATCGTAATCGGTTGCTTTGATCTGCCCGGCGAGCGTGCGGAGTTTCATGAGGGCCGTCTTGGCCTGATCCGGTTTCTTAACACGATCCTCGGGGCCCATGCCCGGCGGGTTCCCATGCCAGCGGAAGTCGCGCTCGAAGACGTCAACACCCTTCGAGGGAATGGTGTGCGCTATAATGATAGAAGGCTGGCTGTAGACCGCCTGCGCTTTCCCGATGGCGTCATTCACTGATCTGATATTGTGGCCATCGACCTCCTGTACGTCCCAGTTGAACGACTCGAATTTCTCATAGAGTGGCTCGAGTGGCATGACGTCCTTCGTATAGCCGTCGATCTGAATGCCGTTCCGATCCACAATAGCGATGAGGTTGTGGAGCTTCTCCTTCCCCGCGAGCATCATCGCCTCCCATATCTGGCCGCAGTCGAGCTCTCCATCGCCGAGGAGGCAGTAGAAGTACTTCGATGAGTAGGGGTTGTCAATCCGTTCGACAAGCGCCATCCCGATGGCCTGCGAGAGACCGGAGCCCAAGGGTCCGGAGCTTGTCTCGATGCCAGGGAGGACCTCCTTGTGGGGATGCCCTTGGAGCCGTGAGCCGAATTTACGAAGCGTGAGGAGCTCCTCGACCGGGAAATACCCTGCGTGGGCCATGGTCGCGTAGAGAACCGGGCAGATGTGGCCATTACTCAAGATGAGGCGATCGCGCTCGTCCCAGAATGGATCCTTCGGATTGTGCTTCATGACCTTGAAGTAGAGGAGCGTGAAGATGTCTGCCATATCCAAGGGCCCCGCGGTGTGCCCGCTTCCCGCCTCGACGAGCATCTCGATGATGCTCGAGCGTATCTCGTTCGCCTTCTCCTCGAGTTCATGGACTTCGTGGTCAGTAAGATAGTGCATACAAGCGTAGTATAGCGCGCGCGGCGGCCTTCGAATACCTATAGATGTGTATGAATACGGGATGTGGACATCACTGCATGGCGAGCCTCTCGAGAGACCGGAACGCCGCCTCAGGGTCCTCTGCGCCGAGTATCGAAGAACCCGCAACGAAACGTCGTGCACCAGCCTCACGGAGACGCGGGAGTGTCGTCTCATTGACACTCCCGTCGATGCTTACCTCAAGATCGGGATATTTCATGTGGAGTTCAGCTATGCGTGCGAGCACACGTTCATCGAACGGCTGTCCTTGGGAGCCGATCTGTGCGATGCCCATGAGCTGGAGAAAGTCCGCGTGCTCGATATGGGGTACGAGCG
>CAZFBT010000006.1:0-19551 GCA_964517185.1 uncultured Candidatus Saccharibacteria bacterium
CTTCTCATCGCCGATGGTACTCCTTAGGGGGGAGGAGCGCTCGTAAACTCGCTTTCTTTGACTGCACTCGTAACACATGAGTAAGCGAGCTTCCTCGTGGTTACTCGTTTGCCAAAGGAGGTAGGCGCCAACATTACGCTTTGCTCCCTTTCTTCATTCGCTCGAGAATATGAAAGCTAGCTTTCATATTCTGCTCGCTCATTCGAAAGTAAGTGCTGATTTTTTGTTTTGTCGAGGAGGGTCTGTCTTACCGGTGGTTCAATAAAATGGCTTTTTATATCAGAAACCCCGCGACGACGAAGTCGTCGCGGGGTTTCTGATACAATTATCGGTATGCCACGTCCATGGGCACTGTGGAGACGAATGCAGTACATTGCAGGAATTGCGCTCATTGCGATGCTTGTTTTGGGCACCTGGTTCTATCTCTACGGGTACGTTCCTCCGAACTGCTTTGATAATTCAAAGAACGGAATTGAACGTGGAATTGACTGTGGCGGAACGTGTCTCCGTATATGTAGTTTCGATGTGATTCGTCCGACTCTCCTCTGGTCGCGCGCATTCAAGATCCAAGAAGGCCAGTACAACGCACTCGCATATATCGAAAATCCGAACGTACGTGAGGGTACACCTTCGCTCAAGTACGCGCTCAAACTTTATGATGAGAATGGACTCATTACTGAGCGCGAAGGCACAACAGTCCTTACCCCTCGAACGGTCGTTCCGATATTTGAGGGGCGTGTTATGACAGGTGTTCGAATTCCAACACGCACTGAAGTTGAACTTTTCCCCGATGATGCAATTTGGCAGGTTCCTGAAGATGAACATGAGTTGTTTACCGTCATGAGCAGACAGTTTAAAGATGCTGACTCGGTACCAAAGCTCACTGCACAGATACGGAACCAATCACTGATGGTGGCGCGTGATGTAGATATTGTTGCGACTGTCTTCGATTCTGCGGGGAAACCCCTCACAACCTCGAGTACCTTTGTTGATTATTTTCCAGGCCGTACGACACAGGATGTTGTCTTCACCTGGCCGCAGCCAATCGCGACCACGATCAAGAGTTGTGAAATACCAACTGACGTACTCGTCGCAATAGATCTATCTGGGAGCATGAATGATGATGGCGGGACACCTCCTGAACCAATCTCTTCAGTGCTTGTCGCGGCTGAAGCATTCGTTGACCGACTTAAGCGATTCGATCAGGTTGGCCTCATCACGTATGCGACCAACGCAATTCTGGTAGAGCCGCTCACAGTCGACAAAGTACACGTGAGTGAGGCTGTTCGTGCACTCACAATAGATCCCAAAGAGGAATCTGGAAGTACGAATACCGGCTCAGCATTTAGGCGAGCTCTCGAGGAATTCGAATCAGAAAGACACAATAGTGATGCACGTAAGGCACTCGTGCTCCTCAGCGATGGTCTTGCGAATGCGCCTGAGAATAATCCAGAAGCATATGCGCTCGCTGAGGCTGAGGCACTCAAGCGCGCAAACGTGAATGTGTACACCATTGGTCTTGGTGAAAAGGTGAATGACAGCTTCTTACGCTCAGTCGCATCGGCTAACGAGCAGTACCTCAAGGCAGTCACTTCTGATCGTCTTGATAGTGTATATCGTGCTGTGACGAGTGCACTGTGTGAGGAGGGTGCAGCTGTCGTCGAGATTGTTCCAAAGTATAGAGGTGTTTTTGCACCGCTTCGCTAATTACCGCATAATGGAGTATGCGTTTCGTACGGACGCTCTACGCGAGTGTTGATATATGGCTAATTTCAGCCATATTTTTTCTATCGCTCCTGGGGCTTGCGACAATGTACACCTTCGGAGGTGACAACGGATACTTTGAACGTCAAGTCATCTGGATCGTCGTCGCGGGTATTGCACTTGCGGTTGCCATCGTACCTGATTATCGTTTCTTGCGGTCCGGCAACACGACGTTCATCATTTATCTCGCCTCAATTGCAGTGCTTGTGCTCGTTCTATTCTTTGGCGAAACAGTAAAGGGAGCTCAGAGTCGTTTCGACCTCGGGATATTCTCGCTCCAGCCGGCTGACCCCGCAAAGCTCATCCTTATCGCAGTCCTCGCGAAATACTTCTCGAAACGTCACGAGCTTATCGGTGATTTCCGTCACATTTTAGTTTCTGGAACATACACGCTCATTGTATTCGCGCTCGTCTTCATACAACCTGATTTCGGCTCGGCAATGATACTCGGCTGCATCTGGTTCGGTATGGTCCTTGTTGCCGGCATCTCACTACGGCACGTTGCCATTGTTGGCCTCATTGGCGCGCTTGCGTTCTCTTTTCTTTGGGGCTTTGGATTTCAAGATTATCAAAAAGATCGAATCAAGACTTTTCTCGACCCGCTATCTGATATCCAGGGTGCTGGCTACAACGCATACCAATCAACCATCGCAGTCGGCTCAGGGCAAGTGTGGGGAAAGGGCGTTGGCTATGGTACTCAGTCGAAGCTTCAGTTTCTCCCCGAGTATGAGACCGATTTCATTTTTGCAGCGTTCGCTGAGGAGTGGGGGCTCGTTGGCGTCATCATGCTCTTTACACTTTTCGGAATTGTCATCTGGCGACTACTCTTCCACGCGCTTCGGGGTGCGACAAATTTCGAACGACTCTTCGCCACTGGTGTCGCCATTCTCATTATCAGTCACTTCTTCATACATATCGGGATGAATATCGGGCTTCTTCCTGTGACCGGTACAACCATACCGTTCCTCTCATACGGCGGGTCGCATCTCATTACCGAGTTCCTCGCGGTGGGGATGGTTATCGCGATGAGCAAGTACACAAAACGGCATTTTGAAGCAAAAGAGACTGGACTTCTACACAGTTAGCGTTCATAGAGTACCTTCGTTTTTTCGAGCATGTTTTCAAGCCTAAAGTTCTGAATGACATGTTGTTTGAGAGAATTACCCATTGAGTTACGACCTTGAGTATCGGTCACGAGTCGTGTTATGGCTTCTGCTAAGTCGTCAGGCTTCAAAGGATTAACGAGAATGCCTGTCACGCCGTGAGTTACTATTTCAGGGATTCCGCCGACCTTGCTTGCTACGACTGCGAGTCCCGCAGCTCCTGCTTCAAGAAGACCATAAGGAAAACCTTCTTTGAGTGAAGGAATGAGGAACACATCGAATGCAGAAAGGAATGTTCGTGCATTGTCGATGAATCCAGTGAAGTACACATGGGAATCGAGACCACGTTCACGAACAGCAGTCTCGAGCGTGTCACGGAGCTCACCATCTCCCATGAATGTCAGGAACAAGCGTTCACGAAAGGCTCCATCGAGGCGAATCATCGCATCAAGAATGAGCATCAGATTCTTATTGTGTGTATGCTCGGCAGTTGATACGATCCAGACATCATTCTTGTGCGCGTTCATGATTGGTGCAGGGAAGAGTATGGTGCGTGCTTCATTTCGGTCCTTGAGGGTGAATTGAGGAAGTGCGGTATGGACGAGGGCTAGTTTTCTTTCGAGCCCCCACATGCGCGCGCCATGGAAATCGTGCTCGGAAACAACTATTGTTCGGTGTGCAAGCAGCGTTGTGAGATATGAGAAGAACCATATGGTGATGCGCACGAGCATAGAACGCTTCTCATAGAAGGGCCACCCATGCGCCGTAAATACAATGCAAGGAACGCCGAGGAGCCGCGCAACGAACGCACCAGTGCCGCCCGCTTTTGAACTGTTGAGATGCACGACATCAGGGCGGAGCTCTCGGATGAGTCGAGCGAGCTCGAACATCGCCCGCACTTCCTTTATGATATTAATATCTCGCTCAAAGCTCGTAATGAGACGGGTCGGTATCTTCGCAGCAGTGAGTTTATCGATAAGGAGCCCGTTTCCTCCTCCGGCGACAGTGATGTCATACACATCTTTCAATCCAGTCGCCAAGTCGAAGACGTATCTCTGAGCGCCTCCGAAGTTAGATTTGGTTATTAGGTAGAGTATCTTTTTTCGGGTCTTCATGGAATTTCCGTGTTCAAAATAAGTTGCAGAAATTAAGGCCTCCCGTATTATACCTTGCATGCATTTCTTTGCCCGCGGGAGCAACTTCCTCGTGCTCATCGGCGATTTCTTCACCTTTGCGGGGTCGCTCCTCCTCACGCTCCTTGTTCGGTACCAGGAATTCCCGAGCGAAGAGGTTGTGAGTCAACATCTACAACCATTCATCTTTCTCTTTTGTCTCTGGATCCTCATTTTCTTCATCTCTGGTCTCTACGATCGCCAACTTCTTCTGGTGAGGAAGAGCATTCCCGCTTTGATCCTCAAGGTGCAGTTCGTTAACATACTCTTGGCAGCTGTATTCTTCTTCATCATCCCGTTCGGCATCGAACCGAAGACGAACCTCCTCATTTATCTCATCATCTCAACGGTACTCATCATCCTCTGGCGGCTCTATATCGTCCCACTCGTTACTGCGTCGAAGCCAGTGCGCGCTCTTGTCATCGGTGAGAGTGAGGAGGCGCTCGCAATTGCGCGCGTATTCGCCTCGAACCCTTTCTTCAAGAACATCCGCGCCTTCCTTCTCAGCAAGCGCGACATTCCTGACTTCAACGAGTATCGAGCATCGCTCCGAAATTTCATCTCCCGCGGTTCCGCAGATATGATCATCGCGGACATGCGCGATGAGTACGCCGAACGCCTCGTGCCTGATTTCTACGCGCTCGCGTTCGGTGATGAGAACATTCGCTTCTTCAACCTGCCTCGGGTCTACGAGCATCTCCATCACCGTGTGCCACCGTCGCTTATCGGCGAAAGCTGGCTCCTTGAGAATGTGACGACCGGCACACCTCACTACGCATACGATGTCGTGAAGCGCATCATCGACATCGTTGGCTCACTCATTCTTCTTGTCCCGTTCGGGCTCATCTTTCCGCTTATTGCGCTCGCAATCAAGCTCGAGGACAGGGGAGTGCTTTTCTATCACGCCGAACGTATCGGGCAGTACGGTCTGCCGATACACATATTCAAATTCCGTACGATGACCGGGCGTGATGACCCGACCGCGGCCCTCAAGAGTACACTCACGGTCACAAAGGTCGGCTCATTCCTCAGGAAGACGCGGCTCGACGAATTGCCGCAGCTCATCAATGTACTCCGCGGCGACCTTTCATTCATTGGTCCGCGGCCAGAGATACCGACGCTTGTGGCGGTCTATGCGAAGGAAATACCCTACTACAACCTTCGCCACCTTGTGAAACCGGGTCTCTCGGGTTGGGCGCAGATTAACAACTTCGACGTGCCGCGTGGCGGAGTCGACGTCAAGCGCACTATCGACAAGCTCTCCTTCGACCTCTACTACCTCAAGAATCGCTCACTTCTTCTCGACCTCGAGATAGCGCTCAAAACCATCAACACGCTCATCTTGAGGACGGGAACATAAAGAATATTGAATATACAAATATTGGATATGGAAAATAAAGGCGACAACATTTTCTATATCTGAATATTCTCTATTCCATATAATTCGTAACGACACTGTTTGCCACTCTGTTATAGCTCTGTATAATCACTCACTATGAAAACATACCTTGTCACAGGCGGAGCGGGGTTCATCGGTACTAACTTGTGCGAGCGGCTCATTGGAGAGGGGAAGCGCGTTGTCGTTGTCGATAATCTAGTGGGCGGTTCTGATCCGTCACGTCTTCCTAAGGAAGTTGAGTTTCACAAGCTTGACATCTGCGAGAATGCAGAGCTCGCAAAGATGATGGAAGGTGTCGATGTGGTCGTACATCTCGCGGCGCTCCCTCGGGTGCAATTCTCCATTGAGCATCCCTTCGAGGCTCAGAAGGCGAATGTCGAGGGGACGCTCTCTGTCCTTGAGGCCGCACGTTCGGCAGGCGTGAAGCGAGTGGTGTATGCCGCATCGAGCTCTGCGTACGGTGACCAGGAAATACTCCCTTTGGCTGAGACCCTTCCGCCCCAGCCAAAGAGTCCCTACGGGCTTCACAAATATGTCGGAGAACTTATGATGAAACTCTGGCATGAGCTCCATGGTATTGAGACGGTCTCACTCCGATTCTTTAACGTCTACGGTCCGCACCTCGACCCCGAGGGTGCATACGCGCTCGTCATAGGCAGGTTCCTCAAACAGCGGAAGGAAGGGAAGCCCATGACTATCACGGGAGACGGGGAGCAGTCCCGTGATTTCACCCACGTTCGCGACATCGTCGATGCCATCGTACGTTCCGCAGAGAGCACTAGGGTAGGGAAGGGCGAGGTCTTTAATGTTGGTGCTGGACGAAACATCTCCATCAATGCACTCGCGGCACTCATTGGCGGTCCAGTCGAGCACGTCGCACCGCGAATTGAACCGAAGCACACTCGGGCAGACACGACGGCCATCCGCACTGCCCTTGGCTGGACGCCGACGATCACTCTCGAAGATGGTATCGCTGAGCTCATGGTGCAGTTCGGACTCACCCAATCTCAAATAGATGACGATTGACGGAACAGCCATCGCGAATGACTTATACGATGAGCTCAAAAAGCGCATTGCAGTACTTCCGTCTGCGCCGGTCCTTGCCATAATCACCTGCGCACCGAACTTTGAGACAAAGAAGTACCTCACACTCAAGGAGAAGAGGGCGGCGGCAATTGGCATCGTGACACGGGTCATTGAACTTAATGCAGAGAGTACTACGGAGGATTTCTTTGTTGCGCTCGCGAAGCACGCGCGGTCATCTGCGGGTGTCATTGTACAGCTCCCTCTTCCACCGCATATCGATACTGAGGCAGTCCTTCGTGCGATACCAACGACCCATGATGTTGATGCGCTCAACCCGGACACGACGGCGATACTCTCTCCGGTCGTCGGTGCTTTCAAAACGATTCTCGACACTCATGGTATCGACCCGATGGGGAAACGCGTAATTATCATTGGGAGAGGGAAGCTCGTCGGACGTCCAGCGGAGCGTTGGTTCACTGAACACGGTGCAGAGGTAAGTGTCGTCACCCATGAAACGGAAAATATCACACGCTTCACCCGTGATGCCGACATCATCGTGTGTGGTGCCGGAGCACCCGGACTCCTCAGGCCGGACATGGTGAAGGAGGGCGTTATCATCCTCGATGCGGGCACGTCGGAGGATGGCGGAATGCTCCGTGGCGATGCGGACCCCGCATGCGCCGACAAAGCAGCGCTCTTCACTCCGGTCCCCGGCGGCATCGGCCCCATTACCATCGCCGTCTTGCTCGGGAATTGTGTATCGCTGAGTGCGCAGTGATGGCGTGAGGCACTTCAGATACCATAAGTCTTCAACCAGCAATCTATAACACTTTATTCGCGGCCGCAAATAAAGTGTTATACTATTGTATGGCTCGTGTACAAAGTAGTGGCGCCCGTAGGCCTCGCCTAGGTAAGGTGGAGCATGAAATATTAACGGAACTTTCCACTGGCGATCTGCTCATCGGATTTCTTTGTTCTGGACGGTCTACGCGTCGCATGTTCAGAATTGCACGAGAACGTGCAAATCGCAGATACCGTGACCGACTTGCGGTAGAACGACTTATTTCGAAGGGCTACGTTCGGCGCAGGGGAGATATGGTATCGATCACTCATAAAGGACTACGACTACTCGATCGTACAGCAGCCACAGTTCGTGCAAAATTGCAGAATAGAAAATGGGACGGCAAATGGAGGATGGTGACATTTGATATTCCTGAAGAATTCAAAGAGCAACGCGATAGAGTTCGTGAAATTCTGAAGCGAGCGGGCTTTGTGAAATTACAACAGAGCGTATGGATATTCCCTCATGATTGTGAAGAACTCACGAAGCTAATTAAGGAGGAGACGCATCTTGCGAATCACATACTCTATGGTGTTCTCGAGAAGATTGAGCACGATGAATCACTTTGCAAGGTGTTCTCCTTGAGCGCAAATCGCGCGTAGACGCATATAACACTTAATTCGCGGCCGCGAATTAAGTGTTATATGCGGGCGATAAGCTTGTAATGCAGGGGTAGGGTTTTAGAGAACAGTATGTCCGCGTCAATCTGCGTCTCGTCCGCGATTCTCCGCGTTTCTATTAACTTATGGTATAGTACCTCCCGTATTTCATTTCCATAGAAATTCCATGGCGCACCCAGACGACAATAACCAGAATGCTGAAGGTACGATACGGGTATTCCGTGCAGCGGTCATGGTCTTATTGGGTCTTCTTCTTGGCTATTTTGTTTTTACCACGACAGTAAACCCCGAATCCCGATTTCCGTTCAAACTCGGTCTTGATCTTGCGGGCGGAAGCCACCTCGTCTATGAAGCCGACGTCTCGGCACTCGCTCCCGAAGAAGTACCCGGACTCATGAACGTACTCCGCGATGTCATCGAACGGCGCACGAACGTGTTCGGTGTCTCTGAACCTATTGTGCAGGTTGAGCGTAGTAGCTTTGTTGCCGATGAACAGAAGGAACGGCTCGTCGTCGAACTTCCAGGAGTCACCGATGTTGAAGAGGCTATTCGCGAGATAGGGAAGACGCCGCTTCTCGAATTCAAACTCGTGAAGCCCGAAAGTGCAGAGCTTCAGGCGGAGATACAGGCCGCTATCGATGCCGCTGAGGCAGACGGTAAAAACATTGACCCGAACACTTTCGGCGCAACGGAACTTTATTCGGATACCGGTCTCACCGGTAGGTATCTGAAGCGCGCAGACCTCGTGTTCGGACAAAATGGGCAAGGTCTCTCGAATGAACCTATCGTATCTATCGAGTTCAATGCTGAGGGTGCGCAGCTCTTCGAGGACATCACGAGTGCGCACGTCGGTGAACAGCTCGCTATCTTCCTTGACGGTGCGGTACTCTCCTCGCCTCGCATCAATGAGGCAATCCCGGGTGGTAAGGCAATCATCAGTGGGAATTTCACGCCAGATGAGGCGCGAGAACTCGTTCGGAACCTCAATTTCGGTGCGCTCCCCGTCCCAATCTCCCTCGTTTCAACCCAAACCATCGGTGCGACTTTGGGGAGTGACATCTTGGAGAAGGGCGTTCGTGCCGGCGTCATTGGGCTCAGCATCGTCGTTTTCTTCATGGTCATTTGGTACCGACTTCCAGGTGTTGTCGCAGGGCTCGGGCTTCTCTTTTACGCTGCCCTTATCCTCGCGCTCTTTAAGGCAATCCCGGTGACCCTCACCGCCGCGGGTCTTGCGGGATTCATTCTTTCCATCGGCATGGCCGTCGACGCCAATGTGCTCGTCTTTGAGCGTATGAAAGAGGAATACCGGAGCGGCAAAGGAAGTCGCGAAGCATCGCGCATCGGATTTCAGCGCGCATGGAGTGCCATCCGCGACAGCAACGTTACGAGCATCTTTTCCGCCATCATCCTCTTCTGGTTTGGTACCTCCATTGTGAAAGGCTTCGCGCTCGTTTTCGGGCTCGGTGTCATCGCCTCAATGATAAGTGCTATATCGGTCACCCGCACGCTCCTCATCGCGCTTCCTGAAGCGAAGCAGTCGCAGGGGACCTTCCTTGCGAAGCTCTACGGTACCGGATTCCATAAATAATGATATGTTCATCACTCGAAACGTCACACTGTTCAATATTGTCACCGCACTCATCTTCGTGGTCGCGCTCGGCATAATCTTCACTATCGGACTACGCCCGAGTATCGATTTTACTGGTGGTTCGCTCACTGAGGTGTCCTACGATACGATACCTGAAAAGGGGGTCATTGAAACAGCACTTACTGAAGCGGGCTATAGTGGCTTCTCGCTGCGCGAGTCGTCCGATGAATCTGGCCGTGGTGGATATATCTTGAGAAGCAAAGACCTCTCCGAGAGCGAACGCATCGAAGTGACCGAGCTTCTCGTGAATGCCGGTGAAGGCGGAAGCATCAATCGGTTCACGACCGTCGGACCAGTCATCGGTGAGGAATTGAAATCGAAGGCTCTCTGGGCCATCGGAGCAGTCGCCCTCGTCATCGTGCTCTACGTCGCGTTCGCGTTCCGCGGCCTCAAGAAGCCGGTGAGCTCGTGGGTCTATGGCGGCATCACTATCCTCTCACTACTTCATGACGTCCTCGTTCCCACTGCCCTCATGTGCGTCATGGGCCTCCTCGTTGGCGCCGAGATAGACGTACTCTTCATCATGGCCATCCTCGCAGTCCTCGGGTATTCCGTGAATGACACCATCGTCGTATTTGATCGGGTACGTGAGAACCTCCTCGAGAATGAGACGAAGAAGAACCCCACTCCATTCAAGGAACTCGTTGGACGCTCCATCGAGCAGTCGCTTCTGCGGTCTCTTAATACTTCTGGTACGACACTCATTACGCTTTGCGCACTCTATGTTCTTGGCGGAGAGGTTACGAAATACTTCGCGCTCGTCCTCATCGCGGGTGTCATCGCAGGGACCTACTCATCCATCTTCATGACGAACCCACTCCTCATCGCATATGCTGAGTGGCAGGATAAGAAAAAGCAACCAGCATGATTATCGGCATCGCAGGAACCCTGGGTGCAGGTAAGGGTACTGTCGTGCGCTATCTGAAACAAAAAGGCTTTGCACATTATTCTAGTTCGAGCATTCTTAAAGAGATGGTTGCGGAGCGTGACCTACCAGCGACCCGGAAAAACCTATCTGAGTTAGCTGATGAGCTTGCCTCAAAGTACCCTGGAGGCATTTTGTATGTTTCTTATGAACGGGCAAGAGAGAACGGTTCAGCGAATATCGTTCTCGAGGCAATTCATCGGATAAGCGAAGCAGAATATGTGCACAGTCTCGGTGGTATTGTCATCGGTATTGATGCAGATCTCCACACGCGATTCAATCGCATCTCGAAAAGACAGGAGGGGGAAAAAGACAACGTCACATTCGAACAATTTGTGTGTGACACAAAGCGCGAAGATGAAGGAGAAACAGGAAGTGGACCGAACATTCGAGCAGTACTACAAATGGCAGATTCAGTCATCCAGAACGAGGGCTCTCTACCAGAGCTCTATGGAAAAATCGACTCACTCCTGGAGACTGTTGTTCGCAAACAATCACATTCCTTGTCTGGATGATACTAATAATCACTAAAAGGCGTTACCGTTCGGCAACGCCTTTGCACATTCACTGAGTGTCCCTTCAGGAATGAATGCCCGTGTGCTACATTTTCGGTATATAACCACATAACAATATGCACTGGCTCATCGACCCGATCAGATTCCACTACGCAGATTTTAACGGTAGGGCTTCCCGGAGGGAGTACTGGATGTTTCTCCTCATGTACATGGTCGTGTTCGTTCCCGTCATCGTTCTCATAGGATTCATGAGTGCGGTCATGAGCGCCAACGCAGGTGAAGGTTTCGCACTTATTGGCATCGCACTTGTTTTTGTACTTCTCATGAGCGTTATCGTGCCATCTATTGCGATACAGGTGCGCAGACTCCACGACATCGGAAAGTCAGGATGGTGGTACCTCCTTAGCTTCGTCCCCTATATCGGCGGTATCATTCTGCTCATCTTGAGTGCCCAGCCAAGTCAGGTGGGGACGAATGCATACGGTCCAAACCCGTACGGGATAGAGTACGCACCCGTACCACAGCCAGACAACCAATCTCCAGCGCCGCCGGTCGCGTAGGTGGAGGTCGGGGAACGAACAACTTCGGTTCTAATGTATCCGCGTTCCGATGAACGCTTCACCGTTGAGGTATTTTTCTATCTCGCCAGTCTTAACTCCGTTGATGTTCACAACCTCGAGTCCGAGGCGCATCGCTTCGCGTGCGGCGACGGGGTCGAACGGGGAAGAGAGTCCTGGGTTCCATTCGGTCGGGATAAGCTTCAAAAATTCCTCCCAGGTGATGTCAGTGAGTTTTTGTGCTTCACGGTCAGTACGGGGGTCAGCGGTATAGACGTAATCGGTATTTGAGAGATTGATGAGCTTAGTCGCATCTCGATGCGCGGCTATCTGGACTGCACGGAGGTCGGTCGAGGCGCCTGGGCGGTAGCCGGCGGCGATGACGAGTGGGGCATCTTCGGGCACGTCCATGATGTCGTCAGGATTCGTTATCATGACGGGGTGTGCGATATCACGGAATATAGTGCGGAGGAGGTGGCCGTTGAGCCGAGTCGCATGGATGCCCATCCAGTCGAGATCCTCGGGGTCGAGATCGGAGACGGCCGCTGCTGCGTCCTGGTAACGTCGTGCAGTCTTGCCACCACCCGCGATGATGATGAAATGTCGTCCTAGCGCGGCAACCTGATGCTCGACGAGTGATTTGAGCGATGTGAGAAAGTCGGTGTCAATCTGTTCAGGAACGATAAGTGAACCACCAACCGACATGACGACTGTCTCTTCAGTTCCCATTCCGGAAATACTACCCCGCGAGGCAGACTTACTCAATAGAACGGTGGTATCATGTACGCTGAAACTATGACGTACCCAATGCGATATAGAGGCTTCACGCTCATTGAGATACTTGTCGTCATCGCTATCATAGGCGCCCTTGCCTCCATTATGATGCCCTCCCTCAACACTGCTCGGGAAAAGGGTCGTGTCGCCGCGGCACAGGTCGAAATGGATGCACTTCGTTCGATCTTCCCCCAGCTCTACGATGACACGGGCAAGTACCCGAATGATGCAGTCTCTTTCTGTCGCACATCGCCCCCAGCGAATAATGAGATCGACCTCTCAAGCGATGATGCTGGACTCCTCGCAAACGGCTTGGGGTGGGCCGGCTGGGACGGCCCCTACATCACTGACATCGAAGATCCGTGGGGGAATCCGTATTTCCTTGATGAGGACTACGATTGCACCGCGGCGACCGTTGGGTGCAAGAATGAGACCATCTCCGGCGTAAGCGTCATCGTGTCGTGCGGGTTGGATGGCGACATGAGCGGCTCCGGCGGTTCGTGTGCATACAATGACGATAACGTGGTCATCAGGCTCTGTGACTAGTGAGACACTCGCGATAGGCTTGACCTTTTTTATGACACCTGTTTAATGCTGCCACTGTCGTTTTTGGGTACGAAAGTCCAGCGGACTTTCAAGGTATTGAGCGCCCGTTGGGCGTTTTGCTTCCCAAGAAAGGGGACGGTTGGTTTGTTTGATAATTGAATACTTCCAGATCTATTGCCCAACAATAGGTTTGGAAAACGTATATGTTGCATGGAGCAGCGTCTTCGGACGTTGTGAATGTGACGGATACGCATCAGCTAAGACAAAAGAGCGATTGTTCACGAAGTGAGCAATCGAGTATGAAGTATAAGTATAAAGTATAAGTATTGCGCGAAAGTGCTGATACTCATACTGATACTCAATACTCATACTTGATTTCAAATCGTGCTTTCTTTTGTCTTATCCTTGGATAAGTCTGTTCTCTGGGAGCAACAAGTACAGTTCCCGCATAGAGGCAGACGACAAGATCGCATCTTTGATGCAATCCTGTTTAAACTTAGAGTTTGATCCTAGCTCAGGGTGAACGCTGGCGGCGTGGATGAGGCATGCAAGTCGAATGAGACACCTCACTGACGTGAGGTGTGCGCGGAAGGATGCGGACATGACGCGGATTGTGCGGAGGCACTGTTTGACCATTATGGTTCAGGCGGAGCATCTGCGATTATCCGCGTCTCGTCCGCGACAATCTGCGTGCACCGAACGCGAGTGAGGTGTCTCATGGCAGACGAGGTAGGAACATATAGGTACGTACCGGAGAGTCAGGAATAACCTGCCGAAAGGCAGGATAATACTTGATGGTCCCGCGAGGGTAAAGATTTATCGCTCTCTGAACGGCCTGTATTCTATCAGCTAGTTGGTACGGTAACGGCGTACCAAGGCTACGACGGATAGGGGAGGTGAGAGCCTGACCCCCACCGATGGAACTGCGACACGGTCCTTACTCCTACGGGAGGCTGCAGTCGAGAATCTTCCGCAATGGACGAAAGTCTGACGGAGCGACGCCGCGTGATGGATGAAGTCCCTAGGGACGTAAACATCTTTTATGAGGGAGGAAGTCTATTGACGTTACCTCATGAATAAGGGGCTCCCAATTCTGTGCCAGCAGGAGCGGTAATACAGAAGCCTCGAGCGTTACCCGGATTTACTGGGCGTAAAGGGTGTGTAGGTGGTGTGATTAGTCTTGTGTTAAATCTTCAGGCTCAACCTGGGGCTCGCGCGAGAAACGGTCACACTCGAGGAAGTGAGAGGTGCATGGAACTCAAGGTGTAGGGGTGAAATCCGTTGATATCTTGGGGAACACCAAAAGCGAAGGCAGTGCACTGGCACTTTCCTGACACTGAAACACGAAAGCGTGGGTAGCGAATCGGATTAGATACCCGAGTAGTCCACGCCCTAAACGTTGTCCGCTAGCTATGGGGAGTATCGACCCTCTCCGTGGCGTAGCTAACGCGATAAGCGGACCGCCTGGGTAGTACGAGCGCAAGCTTAAAACTCAAAGGAATAGACGGGGGCTCGCACAAGCGGTGGATCATGGGGCTTAATTCGTCGTTAAGCGAAGAACCTTACCAAGACTAGAAATCATACTGCATACCCTGTGAAAGCAGGGTAGCCTTCGAGGGTGTATGACAGGTGATGCACGGCCGTCGTCAGTTCGTGGCTTGAGCTGTTCCCTTAAGTGGGGAAACGAACGCAACCCTCGTTGCCTGTTACAAGTGTCAGGCGAGACTGCTCCCTCACGGGAGAGGAAGGTGAGGATGACGCCAGGTCAGCGTGTCCCTTGATGTCTTGGGCTGCACCCGTGATACAATGGATGGTACAACGAGACGCAATGCCGTAAGGCGGAGCAAATCTTTAGAAAGCCATCCTCAATTCGGATTGAGGTCTGCAACTCGACCTCATGAAGTCGGAATCGCTAGTAATCGTGGATCAGCAACGCCACGGTGAATACGTTCCCGAGCCTTGTACTCACAATAAAAGCGCACAGCAGCGCGTGTATCTAGACGGTTCAAATCCGTCCCTCCGTTCGTCACGGAGCGTAGCGAACCAGTAGTCGGTCACCGCGAGGTGGCAGATGAAGGACTGGGGAGCAAAAAACAGCCGTCAAACACAACAGTGAATCGACCCACTACCTGTCAAAAGGGCGGTGAGGGTGGGGAAGATTCCACGACACACTGTGATTGGATGTTTGGAACAGAGATACGCGTTACCTGTGGAGATCTGATGCTGTGTACCGCACAAAAGCGCGGTACAATGAATCTGACGCAGCGTCAGAAGTCAGCTGAGTCATAGTATATGCAGTATGCATAGAAGGACTCACTCAATGAAAAACCTAGATTCGGCATATGTTGTCGGTTTGGTGGATGGAGAGGGTAGTTTTACCGTCTACATTCGGGATCCTGACTCACCAAAACAAGTCAAACGACGTGTGGTGGTGGAACCAAAATTCTATATCAAGCTCATCGAGCGAGATAAAGAAATTTTGTATGCACTCCAAAAATTCTTTGGGTGCGGAAGTGTCTACTTTCAGAAGGATTCACGGCCAAATCATCAGCATTGCTATCGGTATGAGGTATTCCGGTGGGAAGAACTCATGACGATCATTGTTCCTTTCTTCAAAAAGCACGAACTTATGTTTGCCTCAAAGCAACATGATTTCGAACTTTTTGAACGCATTATGCATCACCTTGCTCGAGGTACGCATAAAACAGAACACGGACTACGGAAGTTGCTTAAGTTGAAGCAACAGATGCATTGAGCTCGCGTGGTGCGGGAAAACCGCACGCCACGTGGGAACATCAACTCTCAGATTCGAGAGGATACTCGCCCGTCAACTCAAGGGAGCCGGAAGTGCCCGAAGTTCGTGCTCGTCACGGCCTACGGTAAGTTCGGTGACAGGGAGTAAGTCGTAACAAGGCACGGCTAGCGGAAGCTGGTCGTGGATTAATTCCAATTGGACAACGCTTTTCTCACGTTGTGAGAAAAGAGTATAGGTAGTAAGTATTAGTATAAGTATTCACGCTTCGCGTGCGATACTCATACTCTATACTCATACTTCATACTCTCATTTCTTTGAAATGAGCCGATTGGTCGACATTGTGTGGCTCAATTGACCACACAAATAGGGATGATAGACAACCTTCGAGACGCTATCGAGACACCGGGAGAGACTGGCTAAGGATAAGACAAAAGAGAGAAAACTCTTGACAGCTGATGCGATAAACGCCCGAACGCTTCGCGTTCGGGCGTTTATCGTGTTGACATCACTCACAATCTCATACTTAACAACAGCATACGAATCCTTTGCACTAGAATATGCGATAATCAAGTCATATGCAGGGTCCTGAAGGGTATACAACACGCATTGAAAAAAAGTCTGACGACACCGTCGAAGGCCTAAATCGTGAGATCTACACAGAACTGTTGGATACCGTCAACGACATTGAGGTCAAACTTGCGGATTTGAAGAACAAGCTAGTGGATATAGCTACTAGTCCCGACACCGCCGCATCTGAACGTGTTCCAAATCTAAGCGCAGAAGAGGCAATCAAGGAAACTGAGCGTTTGATGCATCTGGGCGAATAGTGAGCATTGTCTCTGGCGATTGTATGTTGTTCAAACTCATTTAGCACTTCAAGACGCTGATACGGTGCGTGCCGGGGAACTTGAACTGTTCATCAGAAATCTCAAGAGATTTCTCGAAACCTATCAATTAGGTATAAGTATACTTAACGCGTCACGGGACGCTACCTCAAATCGTACCGCAATCACCCCAGAACTTCTCACACATGTAGTCTGGAACTTGCACAGGTGAATCACCAACACCGAAGACGCCAATGAGAATGTTCACGAATCCCCAGATGCCAAAGAGAAGAACAAAAGCTAGAATTCCCCATATTGCGAGCTGTTTGGCCTTTTCTCGCGATTCCTCGTTACCACTTCCAATGATGAAGTATCGGAATACATTGATTAGAAAGAAGAGGAACGCCAGAACATAGAGGAGGGGAATGAACCTATTGTTAAGGAAGTTCAGAATGGTTGTGAGCATTGTTTGAATATCCATAGAGGTCATTGTACGCCAAGTTGGCTGTGAACAATGCCTCGTGTTCACATTGACAATAGATATTATTTGTGCCAAAATTAAAAAAGGTGCACAAGCGTGCACCCATATGAGAGGAGGGAGTATGGAAATCAAGCGGACGGACCAGTTCGTCTGGTTCGTGTTGTTACTTCTCGGGGCATACGTGCTTATCGGTGTCCCCGTTTGGGTGAGTGTCGTCTTGGGCACTCACATCGATTCGGGGGCTCTCTACGCCCCAGTAGTTAAACTCATCTCTTGGTTAAGGAGCTAAGGTGTCACCTTAAATGACCCAAACAGAGCCGGAAGCAATGTCGCTTCCGGCTTTTCAAATCCAAATAATAAAAGCCGGGAGCATATTCCCGGCCTCGTGTGACGCCCTTCTCGTCACTTTGATGCGGCACCCATGAGTGCCATCTTTTTTGCGCCATTGCGCATGCGGTTCAACTTTCGCCGGTTAATATCGGCTTGGTTGCGGGGCGACGTTTTGCCCCTTGGTTGGCGTTTGAATGCATGCGTCATCGTTCTTCCGGGCATCGGCTATCCTCCTTTTTGGTTGAGCCGCGGGTGTACAGTAGCGCATCAAAAGAGTCTTTGCAATAATCATTGCTGTAGGCATTGGTTTTTGATAGTATCGTGAGACTCCAATCCCGTCCAGAGTGCGCGTGAGCTGAGAAAAGCAAACAGTTTTGCTTTTCTCCCGGTTCCGACGTAAGGAGGAAATCGCTAATGTTGATTTTACGAAACAAGGCGATAGGTGGTAGAGTATCGACTGACTTCTTACTTTCAAGCGAGTGAGCGAAAAGAGAATAGTTCTCTTTTCCGAACGAGTGAAGAAAGAAACGAGAGTTACAGAAGCTGTCTACTCTTTGGATATTTTGTTTGTTTAATTTGTGCGCGTTTAGCTCAGTTGGTAGAGCATTCGACTGATACTCGAAAGGTCCTAGGTTCGACCCCTAGAACGCGCACAAATTACGCAAACCACAAAATATCTCAAAGAGTCTTGCAGTGCTCCAAGTTTTCGCACTTCACTCGAAAGGTCCTAGGTTCGACCCCTAGAACGCGCACTCTGGACGGGATTTTGTGCACGTGAGCTGAAAACTTGAACTGTTTCAAGTTATTCCTGTTTTCGACCAGTGGGAGGAAAACTCCGATGTGAGTTCACGAACAAGCGGTCATCAAATCGCTTAACGTACTGTGGGAGGAGGTCATGGAACGCTATCGTCAGCCCATCATGGCGACGGGACACGCCCAAGAGGTGTACTTCCTCCCACGTTGGGAATTTTCGAACCGGCAAGGCTGAACGTCGGTACGCAGAAGAGTACTGTCTAACCGTCTACGACATTTTTGATGAGTGGTTTTCAGAAGAACTCCAAGGACACAACTTCACGTTGGTCACATGACCAGCATGTTTAATAGAACCTTACCCTGGTAGGGGACACTATTGAGTCAGCTGTGATGCTTCCATCGCGTCGAGGCGCGCTTCGAGCTGGTCAATGCGTGGCTCAAGATCACTCAAGCTATCATTGAGACGGACCGTGAGTGCATAGGTGAAGAGAGCAAAGCTGATAACAAGAAACCACGCGACATAGGGGAACCATTTGTATGATTCTAATGTATTGTTCATGTGCACAGTATAGCAGGACCGGAGGTCATCCAATCCTCAATTGTTCAAAAATAGGACCGTGAAGAGGCTAACGAATCCGTACGTGTACAATATTTGATTGATGAGCGTACCAAAGAGAAGAGGTAAGAAAAATGCACGAAGGTGGTATCCCATGAAGCCTAGGGGAATGAGGAGAGACTCATTCGGAAGTGGTGCGAGGGCGGCGTAGAGGAATATGCCGGGGAGGATGAGGCGGTGGTGGCGATTCCTGAATCCGTCGAGCACCGCGTAGAAGCGAGGGAAGTGCGCATGTGTGGACTCTTTCCCCCAGCGCGCGAGCTGGAAGGCGAGGATGTCGGCGACGAGCCGCCCTACGGTGAGCGTGACGACAATGAGGGGAAGCGAGAAGCCGGCAGTCTGGAACACGGGCGTGAAGCTTGCCGCGTGGACAGGTACGAGGAGGTTGAACCCGGTCACGATACCGATGGCGAACATGCCAAGGAAACCGTATGCCTCGATGAGCGAGCGGGCGGTGTCATTCTCGTTCAAGAACTCACCAAGATAGAGGATGCTCCCCGCGAGCGCGACCGTGAGCACGACGAGGAATGAGATAACGAGGGGCCTTCGCATAGGGAGAGTCTAGCACGAACGCCATCGACAAGTTCCATGCTATGATGCGACACATGGACAGATTCGGTAGATTTTTCTTTGGGAAAAAGATAACCGTCATGGGACTTGGCCTCCTCGGGCGCGGAGTCGGGGATGCGGCGTTCCTCTCTGAGTGCGGAGCCGAGCTCATCGTGACCGATCTGAAAGGAGAGGACGAACTCAGGGAGTCGCTCGAGAAACTCGCAAACAGTTGTCCGTCTGCCAGTGGAATCAGGTATGTACTCGGTGAACATCGTGAAGAAGACTTCAGGGGACGCGACATGATTCTCAAAGCTGCCGGAGTCCCACTCAATTCACCGTTCGTTGCTATC
>CAZFBT010000007.1:0-17437 GCA_964517185.1 uncultured Candidatus Saccharibacteria bacterium
TCCTTCTGTCCACCTAGCTGGTTTTTATCTGTACGGAATATGGGGTACAAATCACGAGCCGCTTTTTATGATGCAGTGTCCACATGGGTTACGGTCCTCTGAATTGGTTAGGGCGAATGGAGGACGTCGCATCTTTCATGATTGCGAGGGCTGCCTCAACGAGGAGCACTGCGGCGACGGTCGCGGCCGCGAGGAGTACTACTCCAGCGATGACGTTTGTCCACCTATCTGTACTCGTACGCACGGCTTTCTCCTTGCGGGAATATCTCTCAAAAGCATAGCACATTCAGGTGTAATCTTTCTTGAACCATGAATAGAACGAATGTTTGGTATGCGCTAGCTCGAGGAGAGTAGGAGAAGGAACAGACGATAGGCATGACCACTCAGGAGTGTCCAGAGGAGTCCCGCGGTAAAGAGGAGGAACAAGAGCTTCTTTGGAAAAGACACCGTTTCGTCGCGAGTCATGCTCCATATCATATAAAGAATGAGCTGGAGAATATAGATACTCCCGAGCGTGACTGCCGCAGCGAAGGCGCCGATGAAAGTTGAGCGGATGTACGCTACATAGTCAAAGTTGCCTGGAGAAATCAGGAAGAGGCCGTCATTCTCATCGATTCGTACGGGATTTGACCAGTAGCGAGGTGCATATCCTGGCCAGAATGTACCACGGTCAATGGCATTGAGGATGGGCACGGTGTCCTCAGGTACACCGTGGAGTGAACCACGAGCGGCATTGAGCTTATCGAGCGCTTCCTGATGTGTGAGCGAGAAGTACCAGTAGATACGGGTAGGCTCGGTGTGGGCATCGCCCTGAAGCGAGTACGCGACATAGGTCACCGGCCACGTTACCGCAGCCGCGGCTGTGCCCACGAACATGAAGGTGGTGAAGAGACGGAATGTGTCGAGGATCCACGGTGTCCTCACGCTCCTTGAGGTGACTGCAACAAAGAAGGATGAGAGGAAAATGAGGAGTGAGGACAGAAAGATGAACGAGTAGAGAATCTGGAATTCTGGCTGAATGGTCGTCGACCAGAGCGCGACAATGGTGAAGAAGATGAGGAAGAAGAGCGCGACCTTCATAGAGTTGTAAAAATTGTAGCACGGGTCCTGCTCCGCCAGGGTACAGGATCGTCAGGTAGGGACCGATGGAGAACGTCTGGATAGCGGCTTTGAAATTGCCCTGTGTAAGAGGTATACATAGAAAGTCGTTCTATGAACCAGGAGTCGCTCGAACAGATATTCACCGAGGCATTCACGTCATATGGAGATGCGATATTTCGTTTTTGCATCCTCAAAGTCTCGAATGTTGAACTCGCCGAGAACATGACCCAAGAGGTATTCACTCGATACTGGCAATCTCTGCGGGAGGGTAAGGAAATGACAAACACTCGTTCGTACCTCTATACCATTGCGAACCATATGGCCATTGATTGGTACAAGAAGAGAAAAGAAGACTCGCTCGATGCGCGTATGGAGACAGGGTTTGTGCCGCAAGATGCGGCTACAGATCCCGAGACTCGGGCGGCATATGAAGAGGTGATCCGGGCGATGCACGACATGGAAGAGCGAGACAGAGAGGTGTTACTCTTACGACATGTTGAAGGATTTGAACCGAAGGATATAGCGACACTGTTGGGCGAGACCGCGAACACAGTTTCCGTTCGACTCAATCGCGCGAGAAGGCGACTTCAGGAGAAACTCGATATATGAAGCTCGATATCAATACAAAGATGAAAGAATATTTTGAAAAATGGCGAAACATAAAGCTTTCAGACGCTTCTCGTGCGCGGATACAGGAGCAACTCCTCTCATATGCTCGTTTCCAAGGTGTAAGAGAGGCGGGGGACGGTCGTTCTATAAGGCGAGTACCACAGCGTACTTCACTGATTAGCACTATCCTTAATTTGAAACCAAAATCTATGACTGCTGGAATTATTGCTGTTGTCTTGATAGCCGGAGGAAGTACTTCTTACGCTTCAGAAAGCGCTGTACCAGGAGACTTCCTGTATGTCGTGAAGACCGAGGTGAACGAGAACGTAAAAAGCCTCTTCGCTATCTCTGATGAAGCTGAAGCACGGCTCCAAGCTCGCCTCGCTGAAGAGCGGCTCAAGGAAGCGGAAACATTAGCGGCCCGTGGTGAACTGACCGCAGATGTAGCAACAGGTATCAGCACTCGGGTGAAGGCTCACTTCGATGAAGCCGAAGAACGCAACAATCGTGCATACGCAGAGGATGATCACGAATCATCAGCTCTCGTGCGCGCTACACTTGAGGGCAACTTCCGCGCGTATGCAGACATCATTGCCGGCCTGAACACGACAGTTCAAGGAAACGACGGAGCCGCACTCGTAACTGACCTCCGTGGATTCGCGGATTCGTCCGCTGATACGCAAGCGCGTGCAACTGCGACCGTACAGACCACTGCGGATCTTGCGGCTGTTGCAGAGGGCACACTCGCACGGGCGGAGAACCTGATTGCGGACGTGACGATGAGACTTACTCGAGCTGAATCGGAAGTAGACGCAGGAGCGTATGCTCGTGCTCGAGCGAAACTCGATACAGCCGCGACAGCGCATGCAGAAGCGACCGTTGCCTTCAGAAATGAAGCCTACACGAGGGCATATACCCTAGCGCAGGCCGCCATCCGTATCGCGACCGAAGTAGAAGCGATGCTCTCGAGTATGCTACGGCTACGGGTTAATATCTCGACCGACACGGTGCTTGAGGGAGTGCTCGATATAACTGCCAGCACAAGCTCGGATGCCGAAGGAGAGGCGAATGGGAACGCAGGAGTGCGTATCGAATCAGAATCTCGTACCGAGACTGAGTCGGGCACAAAGTCCGACACCAACACTGACATTGAGATCGACGTTGATACGACCACAGATACGACTGTTGACACCCCTCTCATCGATGCGGGAGTCGAGACCGACGCAACGCTTCGACCTGGCATAAGTCTGTAGAACCACCGCACCATAATTGAATCAGCCACTGGTCCTCGGACCGGTGGCTGATTTTGGCTATTTGTGGAGTTTTCGACTGAAAACTTCCTAGATGTGGAGATTCTGCGTAAAAGTTGGAATCAGCTAGAAAGCTGGGTTTTTGATGCTCATTCTATGATTGTGGGTCAAAAAATACGTCTTCTTTCATAGAAAAAATGCTTTTGTAAATCACATACTCTTAATGAAACCGTAATTATGACAATGAAGCGGAATGGGAAGATGATTCTGATGATGAGTCAGATGAAGATTTCGAGGATGGTGATTATTGCCAATAAGGAAGATAATGGTTTGGTGTTGAGCAATTTCACGGATGGTATATGATTTCTTAATGGAAACATTACTATGGATTGCTGTCATATTCTTTGTTTACTGGTACATTAATAAACGAGAGAAGAAAGCAATTGTTGCTGAAGAAAAGAATGAAGTGAACGCGCAAAGTTTCATTACAGAAGAAACACTCTTAGAAGCACAGACTAGATTTGAAAAAAAGTTAGAAGACGAAATCGATTTTCCGGATGCTATTGGTAAGAAAGATCGTTATATCTATTGGTATTTGATGAAGCCGTGGTTTAATCAGCTTGCCGGTAAATACAGATACGATGAGCAAATGCTCCAAAAGATTCGTAACGACTGGATGGACTATATGTATACCACTCAGCATTTGAGCACAGAAATGTATCTTGCAATGGAGTTTGAGGGAGAAAAGGGTGATCACTATCATCAAGAGGCAAAAAAGTCGGGACAAAAAGCGGTTGCAATCGAAGACGCCTTTGCATTTCAGGTTGGAAATGATGCGAACGAGGCTCTTAAAAAAGCAAGGGCACTTGATTGGAATCAATTAAGTAAACATGGTGAATTAGCCCCAGAAGGACATGAATATACACTTTCGGATGATCTAGTGCCTTCTAAAACAAAAGCGACCTCCTGAGAGGTCGCATTGCGCTACACTCGAGCCTGTAGCCAAGGCCATAAGGTGTTCATCATCCAGCCACCATATTCGGTCTGCCGAAGTTTTGTCACAATAATTCGGTCGTCCTTGTCGATGTAGTTGAGAAGATGATCGCTCACTTGCTGCGCTGAAAGATTGGTATAGAGAAACCAAACGGAATCGAGGTCAGGGTCTCTTACTGCTTCCCCCAAGCTACCGATAGCTCGATAGAGTGTGGTGTAGTCTTTCGCCTTGTTCAGGTCGTAAGTAATGAGATGGATCATAGCCAAACATTACCCCTTGTAATGCGACAAAAAACGCTGTACGCTGAAGATGTCAGACTAAAGCGTAAGAATCGACCGTTTCTGGTTTATTACCGCGGGGGCCACCTTTTTATAGGAGCCCCCGTTTGCGTATTCCGTTCCTGTGGGGATATCGGCTTGTGCGGAAGAGAGCTGTATGCTATAAATTATTAACCCTTAGGCATAATTATAACTCTCCACATGTGATTGTGCAAGAATGGGTATAATTTTATGTTGACGCACCACACACCAGCGCCAAATTATTCACTAATATATGAGAGTCGGTTATGGGAAAGGCCTTGCGGCGTATCTGAGCCAAGAGTCCGCATGCAAGGGAAGATATGGCGCACAGATGGCTCGTGTGATATTTAGGCGGCTCAACCAATTACATGCCGCACCTACTTTGGAGGCTATGAGAGATTTAGGGCGGTGTCATGAACTGAAAGGGGATTATATAGGACGTTTCGCTTTAGATCTGGTACATCCTCACCGACTAATTTTTCGGCCGGTTGATGAGGCAAAAGCATTTTTGGATGGAAATTCTATAAGCTGGGGCAAAGTAGTAGAGGTAGAGATATTAGAAATTACGGATTATCATTGAGCACTATGTCTAGTAACGGGACACAGTTTGTGTATCAACCGGTGGCTATACCACCCGGAGAAACTCTAATAGAAGTATTAGAGACTTTAAGCATGAGTCAGAAAGAGCTAGCTGAAAGAATGGGGAGACCTTTAAAATTGATCAATGAGATAATTAAAGGTAAAGCAACAATTACTCCTGAAACAGCTATTCAGTTAGAAAGAGTTGTGGGTAAGCCTGCTACTTTTTGGACGCAGTTGGAGGCAGGATATCAAGAAGCGTTGGCGCGTCAGATTTCTGAAAAAGAACTAGATACAGAAGTTAAAAAAGCTAGAGAGTACCCATATTTAGAGATGGTAAAAAATGGATGGATTAAGGAAACCAAAAACTTTACAGAACGTGCGAAGAATCTATTGGAGTTTTTTGCTGTCAATTCTTTAGATAATGTTGTGGAGACAAAGCTTGTAGAACCTGTACTTTATCGGGCTTCTTCTAAAAAGAAAATTGATCCGTACGGGCTTTCAGCGTGGTTGAGGAAAGGAACTATTGATGCGCAAGGAATAGAAGTCGATTCATTTAATGAGCAAATCCTTAAACAAAAGGTTAAGGTTTTAAGAAACCTAACAACTGAAAAACCAGAAATATTTGATGCCAAGATAAGGAAAGATTTAGCAGAATCTGGGGTTGCTTTCATTGTAACTAAAGGACTTCCAAATGTTCCGATAAATGGTGCTGCAAGATGGTTAGGTGATAAAGCATTAGTCCAACTAACACTTTACGGAAGATTTGCTGATAAGTTTTGGTTTTCTTTATTCCATGAGATTGCTCATATTCTCTTCCATGGAAAGAGAACATTCAACATTGATTTGGAAGGGAAAGGGTCAACTGATTTAAAAGAAGCGCAAGCGGATGAGTTTGCACGCAATATCCTAATTCCACCTGAAGAGTATGCAAATTTCTTAAGAAGGGGTGACTTCAGTGGATCATCAATCTGTCGTTTTGCTGAAAAGATAGATATCGCACCCGGTATTGTTGTGGGGCGACTTCAATTTGATCACATGATCGGCTTCAATCAATTGAATCATTTAAGAGCAAGATATGTTTGGACCAAGTAAAAGGGGGTAAATGGGCCTATAATTCAATTTTGAGCTCCAGAAGGGGCTTTATTTTAGGTTCTTAGTGTGGCGATTAAGAGCTTCTACAAAGACTTCACCATAATCCCTACCATCTAGTAAGGTGTCTACTGGCCCCATCTTCTTGATTTTCTTTGCCAAACGTTTTTCCTGTTCAAGGTCAGTCTCCCCCTCTGCCGGTTCGTCTTTATTCTCTAATTCGTCATTCAGGTTTCCTTCTTTAGGAAAATTATCTGGTTCAAAATCGTTTGGGTCGTATTCAGTATCCCATGGGAATTCCATATTGCTTATTTCATTCTCCACGGTATCTACTGAGAGTTGGAGGTCATCCAACTTGCTTTCCAACTTTGCTAAATGCATTCCTAGATTTCTAAGAGAAAAAAAGAATACAATTCCAATAATAATTAGTGCTGTTGTCATAATATGAAAAAACATTACGACGGACAGACAAAAAGCCCGCCGCCAAGCTGATGACCTTACGGCCACCCATGCCGGTTTCCCGACATGACTCACTACAAGCAACCCTGACGACGGGTTCTTTATCTTGTAGCGAGTTTTTTAAGACCATATCCTCACGAATGAGGGGTTAGGTCTATAAACTAAATATTCAGTTGTCTCTTCATAATAGCCCAAAAAGACTCAAAAGCGAACATCAATCATTTATCCCCTTTGACAACTCTTGTGCAGAAAACATGTTTCTGTATTATCAGTAGCAAGAGTATAGAAGCCATGTGATAGGGGGTCGAGATCCTACACAAAACTTGAATAAATATTTGTCGAGCCATTTTGTTACTAGGTAACGATGGTCTTTTTTGTGCTAAATCAGTTACACGCAAGCCTGTTTTGGGCTGGCTGGGTCTGTAACTGAACCTAGACAGCTCAAAGCAGACTTTTTGTTCTAAGCACGACAAAATGTGATAAAGGTCGAACAGATCAGAGAAGCAATTCCTGACATCACTCTTACGGATAAAGAGATAGAAATCATACGAAACGCATTGTATGCGATTGCTGAAGGTGTCGTTCGTCGGCATACACATGTCTCTGACATGTCGGACATGTCCGAAAACATGCTTTAACCAACTTTAATAAAAAAGTGGTTGGACTAAGTTGGATGATTTAGGGAAAAGTCTGCTCTAACCAACTTTAATAATTGCAAAAACATGCTTGGACTAACTTCGACGATTTCAAGGGTGAATTGCTAATAAACCTATGTTTTTAGCCATTTTGAATTTATGAGAAAAGCACTAATTTATTGCCGTGTTTCTTCCGAAAGACAGAAGAATGAAGGACATGGTTTGGACAGTCAGGAACATCGTTGTCGCATGTATGCAGAGAGTAAAAAATACTCTGTGGAACGAGTTTTCCGTGACAGTGCATCCGGAGGTGGAGATTTCATGAAAAGACCTGCAATGGCAGAACTTTTACGCTATGCCGATAAGAACGCTCATAACGAATATGTAGTTATTTTTGATGACTTAAGCAGATTCGCACGAGATGTTGTATTTCATTTCAAATTAAGAAGCGAATTTGATAAAAGAAACATTTCACGTGAGTGCCTTAATTTCAATTTTGATGATTCACCAGAAGGGGAACTAATTGAAACGATCTTAGCTAGTCAGCACCAATATCATAGAAAAAATAATAATAGACAAGTCTTACAAAAAACTAAAGCGAGATTAGAAAAGGGTTATTGGGCTTTTAGAGCACTGCCCGGCTATACATCCCATGACGACCCTCTGCATGGCAAAATTTTAAAAGCTACAGAGCCAAATGCAAGCATCATTAAGGAAGCATTGCAGGGCTATGCATCAGGGAGGTTCCCACGAGTGACTGATGTCAGAACTTTTCTCCAATCAAAAAGATATTGTCCAGACCCTAGAAAGAAGTATCGCGGGGTATCGCACGATCTGGCCAAGCGTTTGTTGTGTCAAATTGTGTATGCAGGTTTTATAGAGTATCCCAAATGGGACGTGTCTCGCAGGAAAGCGCACCACGAAGGATTAATTTCTATTGAAGAGTATGAACAAATTCAATTAAGGTTAAAAAAGAAAATTAAGCCTTTAACACGAAAAGATTACAGAGCAGATTTTCCGTTACGAGGATGCGTAGCCTGTGCTCTGTGTAAACGAAACCTAACTGCAAGTTGGAGTACGGGTAGATCTGAAAAATATCCATATTATCGATGTCATAACAAATCATGTCCCATGTATGGAAAGGGTATTAATGGAAGGAGACTTGAATCAGACTTCAATCATTTATTGATGCGAATTAAACCTAATCAGAAAATTCTAAAAATGGCTGAAGTAATAATGAAAGATGTCTGGGGATCCTATTGGAATGATGCAGAGACTCATCAAAAAACTTTAAAAAGGGAACTTTCAAATATTGATAATGAAAGGAAAATAATTATTGAACGTTTAACATCGACTTCTAAATCTGAAGTAATAAATGCATATGAAGAAAAACTGGTCTCCCTTTCCGAAGAAGAAAGGCGTATCCAAACAGAGATAGCTACTTTTGGAAATCGTTCAATAAATTTTGGAACCGCCCTTGAAGATGTCTTTACAATCCTTAAGCAACCTTATATTTATTGGGCAAAAGGAAATTTACACGAAAAAAGACTAGTTTTAGATCTAGTCTTTTCCGATTCCCCCACGTTCCACCCCCAACTGGGATTTGGAACCGAGAATTTGTCTTTGGTTATAAGGCTTTTTGAGCTACTTGAGCACAAAAATCCTCAGTATGTGGAGATGGCGGGAATCGAACCCGCGTCCGAGAATGGCCGCAGAGATGCGTCTACAGTGCGTAGTTCACCTTACGATTTAAACGCGAACCCAGAAAGATGAACGAATTAGGTTCGTGTCGAGTTCCCAAGAATTCAGGGTACTACGGAAACCAAGTACTACCCCAGAGCCTGATGTCTATTCCACCACGACGACCGTATCAGACATGGGATCGTGTGGCGCCGCATGGGCGAGCGCTGTCCAATTTCTTGGTTACGCTACAGCCGGTGCGAACCCGAACGCATTCGCGTAGGGGCTTGGTACGCTTTTCTTTGCACGTACAGATGAACGGATTTTAACGAAGTTCCATTCAACTTCGACACTGCACATATCGTGCGGGGCAAACCGTCTAAGCCTGTCATCCCCGATTTGTTTTCAAGGTGTTGAAAACAAATCGGGGAGTATGAGTATGTAGTATACGTATGAGTATACGCACACCCTCACTCACGAGTCTGTGCCGAACGCATGATTCCAGAGATCAATCGTACCACTTCCTGAGAATCTTTCTCAAATTGTATGAAAGTTCTAAGGTCAATGTACCCAAGATCGCGCGCAACCATCATCTGACTTTGAAGTTCAAGGACTGAACCCTTCGCAATGCCATAAAATTGAACTTTATCCTTAGCACTGTTTCTACAAAACCTTCTGCGATGTTTGAGCTGATAGAAAGGGAAGCTCGGGTTGTTTGGCTGGTGAGAACATACCTTTCGCTCTCAGGAAATGTTTTGGTGATTTTGTAGGTACTAAGTACGAGCTGATGCGCCTTCTGCCAAGCAATGAGGTCAGTGAAATTCTTTATTTTTGATTCACCGCCCATACTTATACTGATACTTAATACCCATACTGTTCAAAGAACTACTTGAACTTGAATTTGAACTCGCGCTCGATGTCGCGCTTCGTGTCGTGCTTCTTTATACTCTGACGTTTGTCTGCCTTTTTCTTACCGCGCACGATGGCGATGGAGAGCTTGAGTTTCGGACCATTACTATACAATTCAAGTGGCACTATTGTCAATCCTTGCCGCTCGCTCTTCACTTCTAGCTCCTCGAGCTCTTTCTTGGTGAGAAGGAGCTTTCGGGAGCGCGACGCATCGTACGAAGGATCGACGTTCTTCTGCTGGAATGCGGGGATGGATGCGCCGACGAGGAACGCTTCACCGCCGCGCACGACGATGTACGCACCTTCGAGCTTGCCCTGACCCTTGCGGATGGACTTCACCTCGGTCCCCAACAGCGAAATACCCGTCTCAAAGGTATCGAGGATATCGTAATCGAACGACGCGCGCTTGTGGGAGACCAATGGTTTCATGGCTCACACACTATATGCGTTCAATGTCAGGGCAGCAACCAGTCGGCGTTGGCAGCAAGACCAGTTTTCTCGCAAAAGAGGTCGTTTTATGTATAATGGCGCGGTATGTCAACACCACAGAAGACAGATATGTTCCTGCGTTTTCAGGAAGAGAACCAACCAAATAACTCTGATAAAAAGCCCCGGAATGAGCGTCGCCTTAAGCTCCCCCCGAAGATGCCTGTCGGCCCGGGGAACTTCTGGAACAATGTGCTTTCAACGGTGCTTCTTCTCATCGCCCTCTCGTTCCTCTACTCGTATGTGAGTGGCACCGCGGAGGAGCCGACGAAGCTCTCGCTCTCCGAGATCGCTGAGCAGATGAAAGAAGGGGATATCAAAGCGATCATCGTTCGGGGGAGCGCAATCGAGGTCACGTACGTAGATGAGACGAAGAAGCCTGGCGAATCGAAGAAAGAAAACGACGCAGCCATTACTGAGACCCTCGCGAACCTCGGCGTCTCTGCCGATGATCTTGCGCGGGTGAGCATTTCCGTCGAGAACGAGACTGGCTTCAGGTACTGGCTCGCGAACCTTGCCCCTTTCCTCTTCCCGCTCATTCTCCTCGGATTCATCATCTGGTTCTTCACGCGCTCCGTGCGCGGGGCGGGGATGCAGGCACTCAATTTCGGTTCCTCAAAGGCGCGCGTCATCGACCCGAATGACCAAACACAGAAAGTGACCTTCAAGGATGTCGCGGGTGCGAAGGAGGCGAAGCAAGAACTTGAGGAGATCGTTGACTTCCTTAAGAATCCGAAGAAGTTCCTCGACATCGGTGCACAGATACCAAAAGGCGTCATGATGATGGGTGCACCTGGTACGGGGAAATGCATCACCGGGGACTCACTCCTTGTCACGAACAAAGGACTCATCCCCATTGATGAGGTACCGAAGTATTTTACCGTCCGAGATGACCACACTGTTGAGGGGCTCGATATCGTCGCTATTGATGGAAACGATACGCAGTTTCATAAGCTTCCCGCTTCGCACTGGTACGATCTGGGCGAGCAGGACACCATCCGCATTGAAACGGATATGGGTGCAGTCATTGAGGGTACTCACGAGCACCCTGTTGTCGTTATGAATGAGCAGGGGTCTATGGAGTTTAAGAGACTCGATTCGGTACAGGAAGATGAGTATGTTGTGATGGGCCGGGGTGCAGGAATGTTTGGGACATACACGAAGATACCAGATGTGTCCGTCTCGTACATGCTCGGTGTTCTCACCGGCGACGGAAGCTTGACTACGAAAGACAGGATCGCTCTCACGACTACCGATGCGGAAATACTCGAGGCAGTGCAAGCTGTTTCGGAGAAATATCTCGGGGCACGTTTTGAAAAGACAACTTCCCGACCATATGACTACGAGCTCCGCTCGCATGCCGCGAAAAGCATAGTCCATTCTTTCGGTCTCGAAGAAACGTATGCGCGGAACAAAAAGGTGCCAGGATGGGTGCGCATTGCCCCTCGAGAATATGTGGTTGCATACCTCCGCGGACTTTTTGATACCGATGGCTCTGTAGAAAAATCGGGAGCTGTAAGTCTCTCAAGTGCAAGTAAAAACCTCATTGTGGAGGTTGCGCAGATGCTCTTGAACTTGGGTATCGTCGCGCGTGTGTACGAGCGGAGGAAAAAGTATAATGGCCAGCTCCAGTCCTACATCACCGTATATGCAGATTTTCTTGAGCTTTTTGAGCGTGAGATCGGGTTTACGGTACAGCGAAAGAAAGAACGGCTCAGTGCACTGGTTGAACGGCAGCGGAATACCAATATCAATCTCATTCCATGCCAGCGTGATATCATCCAGACGGTGTGGAGCGAAGCGGTGAGATCAGAGCGACGCGACCGAGCCTTTTACAACCAGTCGCTGTATAAAAACGTAAAACGGTACATCACGGGGGAGCGCCAACTCTCACAAGGCGGGTTGCAGACATTCATTGCCGGGGTTAAGGACATTGCACCAGCAATAGTACGCTCGCCAGGCATTGCGTACCTGGAGCGGCTTTCATCGGGTGAATTCTTCTTCTCTCGCGTCCGTTCACGTTCGTTTGGAAAAGCGAGAGTGTACGATCTCACCGTTCCGAAACTCCACAACTTTCTGGCGAACGGTTTCATAAATCATAATACGCTCCTCGCGCGCGCGGTCGCAGGCGAAGCAGGGGTCCCATTCTTCTCAATTTCTGGTTCTGAATTCGTCGAGATGTTTGTTGGCGTCGGTGCTTCGCGCGTGCGTGATCTCTTCCAAATGGCGAAGAAGGCGGCGCCGTCCATCATCTTCGTCGATGAGATTGATGCCGTTGGCCGTGTACGTGGTACAGGTGTTGGAGGCGGCAACGATGAGCGTGAGCAGACCCTCAATCAGATACTCGTTGAAATGGATGGCTTCGAGCCGAATGAGAAGGTCGTTGTCATGGCCGCGACGAACCGCCCCGACGTGCTCGACCCCGCACTCCTCCGTCCCGGACGATTTGACCGACGTGTGACCATAGACCTCCCGGACCGCGACGACCGTAAAGCAATTCTCGAGGTTCATGCACGCAAGAAGCCGCTCCAAGAGGATGTCAATCTCGAGGTCATCGCCCAGCGGACGCCCGGCTTCTCTGGCGCCGACCTCTACTCCCTCATGAACGAGGGTGCCATTCTCGCCGCGCGCGAGAATCGGAAGAAGGTCGGCCAGTTCGACCTCATTCGTTCAATCGAAAAGGTCATTTTGGGGCCAGAGCGTAAAAGTCACGTGCTCTCGCGACGCGAGCGTGAAATTACCGCATACCATGAGGCGGGACACGCACTCGTCGCGTCAGTCCTACCATATGCCGACCCGGTACAGAAGATTTCCATCATCTCACGAGGCCGCGCGGCAGGCTATACATTGAAGCTGCCCGATGAGGACCGCCGCATGCAGTCGAAGAAGGAATTCCTGGACGACATTGCTATGACCTTAGGAGGCTACGTGACCGAGGAGATGATATTCGGCGATCTCACCACGGGACCATCGAACGACCTCCAGGTCATATCCAACCTCGCGCGCGACATGGTCGCAAAGTACGGTATGAGCGATTCTCTCGGCCCGGTCGCCTTTGAGGGGACGGGAGGACGTCTCGTCGGCGGAGCATACAGTGAGGACCGTGGATATTCCCTCGAGATAGCGAAGCAGATAGATGACGAGGTACGTTCCATTATCGAAACAGGAAAGGCGCGTGCACGCGAGATACTCGTGAAGCACCGCACGGCGCTCGACGCCATCGCGAAGCGTCTTCTCGAAGTTGAAACGCTTGAGCGCGAGGAGTATGAAGAGATACTCAAGAAAGAGGGCGTCGAGATACGCGACGCATACCGCGAGATGCGGGAGAAGGAGGAGCGCATCGGTGACCCATCAAAATCGCTTGAGATAACCCCAGATACGGATACACTTCGCGCGGCATAGGGGTAGTCCGACAGCTGGCACTGAATTCAGCCTTAGACTCGAACTGATACTCGAACGTCGAGGAAGGAAAATTGGGCAGACGAGACACCTGAGTCGATGACCATCTTTGGCCTAGATTTTACCCTGGCGTTCGTATGTTCTGTGAGAGGGTGTTCGTAATTCGTCCGTCTTCCATCTCTATGATGCGGTTGCAGTACTTCGTGTACTCTTCCTCATGAGTCACCATGACGATGGTGAGTCCGGCGCGATTGAGTTCTCCCAAAAGATCGATGATGGCTCGGCCGGAGACGCTGTCGAGGTTCGCGGTCGGCTCGTCAGCGAAGAGTATCTTCGGCTTTCCTGCAATGGCGCGAGCGACGGCGACCCGCTGCTGTTCGCCGCCGGAGAGCTGTGCGGGAAGGTTCGAGTACTTGCCCTGGAGTCCGACCGCATCGAGCGACGAATCCGCAATGCGCTTCGCCTCACGATAGCTTTTCCCGCCCATGATGAGCGGTATCATCACATTCTCTCGCGAAGAGAGATCAGGAACGAGCGCGTAATCCTGGAAGACATAACCGAGGGTCTTGAGACGGAAGGAGGTCTGTGCGCTCTCGGAGAGCGTACGCACGTCTGTGCCATCAATGACAATCTGTCCCTCGGTCGGGTGGTCAAGCACAGAGAGCTGGTAGAGGAGGGTCGATTTACCCGCGCCCGACTTGCCCATGATGGCGATGAATTCACCCGTCTCGACCTCAATGTCGATGCCTTTGAGGACGTGCACGGCGAGCTCGTGCTTTCCGAAGGTGCGGTGGATGTTGATGCCCTGAATGAGCGGCGTCCCGTTAGAAGGGCTTGCAGATGGGGCGTTCTGTCTCGATTCGTTGTTCATACAAATGTTTCTAAGCCTTCTAACGGGACAGGTACTCGTCCCGTTAGAGCCAGGATACACCAACCGGGCAATGAAGTATTCGCAATTGCGTCTCTCAAGATGGTTTGTTTTGCAATCATAGGTGTATCCGTAGACTCTAACGGGATTACTTTCTTCCGAGGATGGAGTTAAGGGTGTTCTGCCGCGTGATGAGCCACGCGGGAAGGAAACCAGCGAAGAGCGTTATTGCGAAAAGGATGGCGAACTTGTAGAACGTGCTCTCGGGGTCAGCGACAAGGATGCCGTCCGAGAAGGGGAACTTGATGGGGTTCTCCTCGAAGTAGGGGATGAGGAAGCCGTACGTGAGGAGTGCGCCGAGGAGCGAGCCCAGGAGTGCGTAGAACGCCGCCTGGAGGACGTACGCGATTTCGATGGCGCGCTGTTCCACCCCGATCGCCTTGAGGATCCCGATGAACCGGCGGCGTGAGACGGCGTTGATGAAGATGATGATGAAAATGGTGATTGAAGCAACGACGATGCCGATGGAGCCGATGAAGGTACCGAGGACATTGAAGGTCTTCTTGATATCGATAAGAAACTTCGGGAGACTCTCCTCGAAGGTCTGTATCTTCGCGAACGAACCGAAGCCGCTTTGGACGAGCGACTCCTTCACGTGAGCATTGTCATTGGGGTCATGGAGGCGAATGACGATCTGATCGGCGTTCTGGTCATTCCGGCCGAAGATGCGCCGGAATTCGCGTTCGGGCAAGAATGCGCTCAGGTTGATCTCATCGACCTTCGATTCGACGATACCCTTCACGACGAGCTCCTTGGTGACGTCGCCAACACTGACACGGACCGTATCGCCCGCCTCAATGTCGATGTTGTCGAAGATGTCGCCGAAGAGCTCCGCATACTTCTTCACATAGTACATGCCAACGATGACGTACCCCTCTTCGCCTTCCGCAAAGTATTCGCCGTCGACGACGAAGTCGCTCAGGTTCGTCATTGCGTCCTCTGCCACAGGATCGATGCCGCGGAAGCTTATTGCAGCTGTGTCACGTTCGGCGCCGAGGTTGCGGCGCTCCTTGTAGTTCGCCTCGACTGACGCGCTTCCGATGTAGCGCACCGAATAGGCCGCGACCTCGGGGTACTGCGCGAGCTCGCGCTCTAAGGCGGGCGTCTCGAGGATGCGGTCCTCATCGTCCCTCGGGGTAATGATGATGTCGCCGAGGGCATTCTCCCTGACGGCACGCTCGGCGCCGACGATGAGCCCGACGAGGACGCCCGAGACTGCGATGAGGTTGAGGAACGTGAACATCATCACGAAGATGATGAGGAACGTCGTGTAGATACTCGCGCGCTGTATCTGACGGAACCCGAGGAGGAGGCCGATGTAGAGAGAGCGCATACGCGATGCTACGGCGCAATGACCGTGTCGCCCTCGCCCAAGTTTGAGATCTCGACGAAGCCGTCATTCCCGATGAATCCGACCTCGACTGCGGTCGTTGCTGTCTTCGTGCCTGCGGGTACGATGACGCTGTACGTACCACCGTCCTCGATGAGGAATCGCTTCGGGATGCGGAGCACGTCCTCTCGTCGTTCGACGATGATATCGACATCCGCGTTGAGTCCGCCGCGGAGCCACGCGGGCGGCTCGTCAAAAGCAATAGTCGCCTCGAAGTATGCAACCCCGTCGATGAGGGTGGCGAGGGGAGCGATGAAGACGATGTTTCCCACGATGACCTCATCCTGGCGCGCATCGAAGACGACCTCGGCGCGCTGTCCGAGCGCCACCTTCGTGATATCTATTTCAGGAACGCGGATGATGAGTTCGAAGGTGTCATCAGCGACCATGGTGAGGACGGGACTTGCGCCGACCGACTCGCCGCGTACTGCAGAGAGCTTACTCACAATTCCAGAGAAGGGTGCGCGGAGAGCCCTGTCCTCGATGCGAGCGTCAACCTGTGCGAGACGGGCCGCCGCCTGTTCGACATTTGCTGTGGCGCGGGCGAGTGCCTCAGCACGAGGAGCTGCATTCTCAAGCGCTGCTTCTCGTTCAGCTTTTTCGAGTGCTTGCTGTGCAGCTGCAACGGCGTTCTTTTCTTGTTGGAGCGCGAGCGTATATGCATTCAGATTCTCTGTGTACCGAAGTCCGCGTGTGTTCGGTATCTCAATAAACCACTCTCGGTTCGAGTACGTCGTACCGGCGGAGAACTGTATCGAGAGGCCGCAAGAACCAAAAGGAGCTGGTGATTCAGTGTATCCAGTGTAGGTTCCTGACTCGAGACCCGAGAGGCGGTATGAGAACCCGGATTGTGCGCTCGAACGGAAGATGTTCATGGTATATATACCCGAGCTGCCGCAGGTGTATGAGCCGTTTATCCTGGGTGGCACATCTGCGATGCTCTTGTCGACAGGGACCACCTCAAGGTCGCTCGAGAGGAGTGTGCGGTACGCGTTCTGGACCTTCTCAGCCTCTTCTGCGGCTACGCGTACGAAATTGTCCCGCGCGATAGCGACACCGATATCGGTCACGTCACGTTCCTCGGTGCGCCTCCCTGAGATGAGTTCCGCTCGGTCAGCCTCCGCTATCTTGAGTGCTGAGAGAGCATCTTGGCGCTCGGCGAGGAGCCCACTCTGCTCGAGGAGCGCGAGGACAGCACCGCGTTCGACAGTGTCACCTTCCTTCACGAGAATTTCAGCGATGATGCCACTCACGGGGAAGGCGAGGGAAGCGGTGTTCTCTGCCTCGACGGCGCCGGAGACCGATACGATACTCTCAACGTTGCCGCGCGTGACTGAGTCGGTCACCCAGTCAGGCGTTGTATTCTTAGAGTTTCTATATGAGACGAGTCCAAAACCGAGCACTGCGACTGCGAGAAGGAGAATAACGATACGCTTCAGCGTAAAGAAGGACCACATGACTGCTTTAGTATACCAGTGACCGAGCTACCGTACAGCACGAAGTAGACTGTATTGTGTGTTGGTCCGTCCGCCTGGACTCGAACCAGGGACCAATCGTGTATAAGACGATCGCTCTACCAACTGAGCTACGGACGGGATGGACGCCTGAACTATAGCGCACCTCAACA
>CAZFBT010000008.1:0-16828 GCA_964517185.1 uncultured Candidatus Saccharibacteria bacterium
TATAGAATCGAGATTGCTGAAGTCAGTATTGAAGCGTTCTCCAGCAATACGCTCAGCTTCTTCCCGGTTCGGTTTCACCAAGAAGGACCCTGCGTATCGGAGAAGGTGCTGGTTCTTGGAATCGACAAACACCGGTTTTTTCTCTCGAGATGCAATGACATTGATGCGGCCAATGACTTCTTCAGAAAAGATTCCCTTGCAATAATCAGAAAGCACGACTGCGTCGGAGGATCTGATGCGTAACTCGATCGCCTCAAGGAATCTCTTGAGAATGTCACCCGTGATCTCATCAGTCGATTCTCGATCGATCCGTAGGAGCTGTTGCGTGTTCGCAAGGACGCGCTTCTTGTGCGTGGTCGGCCTGGTCTTGTCAATAAGAATGTTTGAGTTGTCGACTCCCTGTGTTGTGAGCATCCGCGCGATCATACTACCTTCCTTATCATCACCAACGATCCCAATGAGCGAGATCCCGGCACCGAGTGCCCGAGCGTTGTTCGCAACATTTCCGGCGCCACCAATGAATGAGGTCACCCTCTGCACTGTAGCGACCGGAACCGGTGCTTCAGGAGATATGCGCCGCACTTCGCAGTACTCGTACGAATCGAGCATGAGATCGCCGATGACGAGTAGCTTAACGTTTTTGAGAGAATCAATGATATTCAGCAAGTTTCCTGTGTCACTCATATGCTCGCAGATCAGCACCTCTTATAAAGTCACAAATACATGCGGCACGCGCACCCCATGTATACCGTTTACTTTTCTCGTATGCGCTCTGGATCTTCCCTGCCATCTCATCCAAGCGATCGAGCACCAAGAGCAGCGCCTCCCTGAGAGACTGTGGGTCATCAGGAGCAAAGAATGTTGCGTCTGTATCAGAGATCACATTAGTGATACTTGGTACGCATGAAGCGACTATCTGACATTTCGACGTCATGTGTGCAAAGAGCTTGAGCGGTGAGGTGTAGTGCGAGGCAAGCCTCTCCTTGCCTGTATTCGGGATGACGAGCACGTCCGCCGCCTGCTGATTCTGTGGGAGCTCCCTATATGGGCGCTGTCCAAGGAAGTGAACATGCGGATACCGTTGCTGATATAGTTCGATCTCTTGTTCTTTTCCACCGATGACATAAACCTCGAATGCCGATTGGTTTTTTGATGCCAAAAAAAGCGTTCCTGCTCCTTTCCAGTCTTCAAGTCCGCCAATATACATAACTACCGGCTTGGCAGTATTGATACCAAGTCGCGCCCGCGCATCTTCTCTCGAAATATGAGGCTCAAAAAATCGCACGTCGACCGCATCGTGTGCAACGAACATACGCTCTGCTTCGATCCCTCGTGATACGTAGAAGTCTCGAATACCTTCAGAGATGACAACGAACTTTTCCATACGACTGAGAAGTCTCCGTGCGGCAAAGGTGAGCTTAGCCTCGTGAGACTCCCAGACGACTTTCGGTATCACAAGTAGTGAAAGGAGCCAGAGTATCCATTCATCACGACCATATATGACATCGAATGTACGTGAGCGAATGAAACGTGACGCACGATACGCAAAGACAAGTCGCTGGAGAGAATATGCGAATAGATGAAATATTGGGGGAATTTTCGTGATATTACCTGCTATGTCCGGCACGCGAAGACGTTCAACTTTAAATTTAATAGTGCTCCCGTAATATTCTTCAGGCGATTCTGTGATATGCGTAACCCTATCGGTGACAAGGAGTGTCACTTCATTTCCAATTTCAGTAAATGCCCTGCACATCTGAACGATCTGCGCCATATGTGCCCGTTCGCTAGGGAAACGGCTATTCGCTACGTAGCATAACTTCATGCAATTCGGTTTGCCCCGTACACCCCCTCGACGAGGTCTTGGTCTTTGTTGGTCTTTGCGAGGAGCTCGAGGTTCTTCGCTTCGAGCGCTTGGATGACCTCCTGGCCGTGTTTGTCGTCGGGAAGGAGTGTGCGATAGAGCTCCGCGAATGCCGCCATGTCCTTGATGAAGCAGTGACCACCGGCGCCGCGTCCGCTCTTGTGGACGGGTGCGTTATAGTACGGCGACATCATCGGGTCGACGTTCATGATTTCCTGCACGTTCGTCCAATCTGTCTTGAGCGCTCCCGCGAGGTCGTAGAGCATATTGGAAAGCACGACGCGCATGTAGCCGTGGATGTTGTGTGCGTACTTGAAGAGCTCTGCGGCTTCGGTCGGGATGATGAATTGCTTCTCACTCTTAGGAAGAAGACCCATGATGGTCTCCGCCGCCGTTCGGTGCCCAGCAGAATCCGGGGGAATGCCGATGATGTTAAACATGGGATTCGCGGCGTCGTGGGCCGCAGTCGCCTCACTTAAAAATTCCGGGGAGAAGAGAATGACGAGGTTCGGATATTTCTCCTGGAGTGTGCGCGTCGTGCCGGGGAGGAGTGTCGATTTGATGACTGCGATCTTACCGGTTCCGAGGAGGGCGAGTGCCGAATCGACGATGGAGTAGTCGAAGCCCTCCGGGGTCGTCGGCGTGGGGACCGCGATGAAGGTCGCGTCGCAGGTCTTGAGGTGCTCCTTATTCCCTAGATACTCCTTCTCGAGCGCGTAGCGCACGACCTCGAAACCGCGCGACTCGAGGTCGTTCGCGATGTTCTTGCCTACAAACCCTTGTCCGATGAAACCGATCTTCATCCCTTTAGAAATAGGAAGCGTGAGCGCTTCCGTTCACAATGTTACGAATAACAGCACTTTCTTGCTTTTGAACACTTATCCCGCACCCAAAGTTATGGACGGTAAGATTTCTAACGGGACACATATCACTCATGAAACATCACCTTGTTGTTCCTTGCCCAGATCTGAAGGACGAGGATGTTCCAGAGTGGATATAGATAATACCCTCTTTTCTCGACGTGGTCATCTAGGAGACCGCGGACCTTTCCCCAGTCGAAGACCCCGTCGAGGCCGCTGTAGTAGCCCGAAGTGAAAACCTCGTTTGCGAACGCGTTGATAGCCGGGTCGCGGAACCACTTCGCGGCTGGCGAGAGCCAGCCGCGCTTCGGCTGCCCGTAGAGGTGCGCGGGGAGGTGTGTGCGATAGGTATTTCTGATGATGCGTTTCCCCTCGTGCGGCTGAGTCTTTCGCCATGGGTCTATTCGGTCGGAGAGTGCGACGATATCGGTGTCGACGAACGGCACGCGGAGCTCGACGCCGTGTGCCATCGATGCGTAGTCGGAGCGGAGGAAACACTCGTCCGGGAGCCACGTGTGTCGGTCGACCTGCATGAAGGCATCCATTGGGTGCTGACCCACGGGGACCTTCCCGTACTGTGCATCGAAGAACGCGCTCACGGACGCATCGATGCCAAGTGAGACCTTGAGGAACGGCGCGATCTTCTTCTCGCGCTTCACCATGAGCGCGCGGTGGAGCGGGGCCCCGAACGGTGTCGCGAGCTTCCCGACGCGCGTACTCACGAGTCCGCCGAAACGCTGTATGAGCTTCGGGAGATGCTGGTAGTAGTACGCGCCCATCGCGATGCGGTGGCGGGTGTACCCGCCGAAGAGTTCGTCACCTCCGTCACCACCGAGGACGACCACGGTGCCGTCATTGCGCACGAAGTCGCTGAGGAGATACTGGGTGATAGCGGTCGAATTGGCGACCGGCTCGCTCACGGTGCGCGTCGCCTTCTCGATGGTCTCGCGCACCATGTCGAGCGTGATGGTGAGTTCTTTGTGTTCCGTTCCGTAGAGCGCGGCTGTTTTTGCCGCGAGTCGAGCGTCCTCATTGAATTTCACCGCTTCTCTTTCCTCACCGCGTACTGCCTCGAACGCGACCGAGTACGTTCGTGTATGAGCTTCGTGCTTGACCATGTGGTGAACGACGATGGACGAATCGAACCCTCCCGAGAGGTAGGCGCCGAGCGGTCTATCGGAAACGAGCTGACGTTCCACTGCGGCGTCAATCGTACTGTAGAGCTCTATAGGGCTCACCGAGCGCTTTTTTGGCACCGGTTCGAGGTATGACACCGTCTCAACATTCCCGGTCTTATACCGGAGGAGATGGCCAGCAGGGAGCTTATGAACCCCCTCGACGAGCGTCCGCGGCGCAGGCACGTACTCCATGGAGAGGTAGAACGCAAGGCTTTCTTTGTCGATGTGGTTGCTTTCCTTACCCCCGAGAAGCGCCGGTAGTTCTGAGGAGAAGCACAAGATACCATTCTCGAATCGGTAGTAGAGTGGCTTCACTCCCATGTGATCGCGCACTAGGAGAAGCGACTCTTCCTTCGTGTCCCAGATGCCGAACGCAAAGATGCCGCGAAGCTTGGGGAGCATCGCCTCGCCCCATCGGGCGTACGCGGCGAGAAGAACCTCCGTGTCGCTCTGCGTTTTGAATGAGTAACCAGACTCAAGCTCTTTCCGAAGCTCGCGGTAGTTGTATATCTCACCGTTGAAGACGATGACATACCGGTTATCACCGCTCTCCATCGGCTGGAGCGCCGCGTCAGAGAGATCGATGATGGCAAGGCGGTTGTGGCCCAGGGTGATTCCCTTCCCGATCCACACTTGCGTACCGTCCGGGCCACGGTGGTGCGTACGCGCGTTCATTGCCTCAACCCGCGCCCTATCTTCGATGGTGATGCCGTTTATCGCACACATGTTATCGCATCATTAACATCTGGAGTATATCGTACGAGCCCATAAGCCAATCGGGGAGCGCCTTCGGTGTGAGCCCATCCTCAATGAGCGTCCGCGGAATGAGGAGCCGCTCGCCCCGGGGGACGAACCCGCTCCGCGCCGTATACGCGAATGTGTACCCGGCCTTCTCGACCGCGCTCCGCACCGCATCATTCACGTGACGCTTCGTGCCGAAGGGGTACGCGAAGTGCGTGACGGGACTGCCGATCTCCCGCTCTATGGCCGCTTTGTCTCTCTCGAGTTCGTCTTCGAGCGCGTGTGCCGCGAGCGTGGTGAGGTCGGCGTGCGTGCGCCCGTGCGCGCCGATGGTGTGCCCCGATTCCTTGAGCGCACGCACGCCGTCCCACGAAAGCGAAGCGCGCGGGCGGATGCGGAGCCGCTCGCGCATGAAGGCCTCGGTCGCCTCGGCGTCATGTGCGCTATCGAGGAGTGCAGAGCTCACGAAGAAGAGTGCGTACACACCGTGTTCCTCTAGTACGGGGAGCGCGACCTCGGTCCACGAGGCATACCCATCGTCGAAAGTGATGAGGACGTTGAGAGGCGCGGCCTCGAAGAGGCCGCGCCTGAACTCCTCAGGGGTGATGAGGTGAGTCGTGCGTGAGAGTTCCCCGACAAACGAACGGAACCACTCAGCATCGGGCACATCGTGGAATGCGATGACCCGGACCCGCGGGGTCGGCACGAAGAACGTCCGGTAACAGAGTGTGACGCCTGAGAGAGAAAGGGCACGCGTGCCTGCGTTCCGGAGTCGATGCTTGATGCTCGTTACCGATGCGCTCATATGTTCCATTCCTTGTTCATATCGCGCTCGAGTAACGCGCTCAGTTTCTCCACGTCATCCCTGAAGTATGCGGCGAGCGCCGCGCGGTCGTACGGCGGCTTTTCACCACGCTTCGCCCCCTCCTTCGTGTTCACGGAGCGTATCAGATCCGGGAGGCCAAGTTTCCGTATGTGATGCACGAGCCGATCGAACCCGTGCCGCCTGAGGAACTCGGCGGTGTGGTGCATGACGCGCTCGATGCCTATGTGTTTCGGCGTGCGTGCGACGTTGATCTCATCGTGGACCATGCTCGAGACGAAGTCCGGGTCGATGCCGAGGAATTCGTAGATGAGCCGCATGAACGCCACCGGGTCCTTTCTGATGTCTTCGTAGATGAGTACCAGCAGTTGCTCTCGATGGAAGTAAGTGAGGTATCGTTCGAGCTGTTCCGTATACCTGCCCTGTTCTCGAACACTTGTCTCGCGTTCGCTGAACTCCTCGAAGCTCACCGACTCCGGTATCTCTCCAGCCTTGATCGAGTTTCTGTACTGCGAGTACGCCCGATTGATGGGATTCCGCAAGATGGCGATGAGCTTCGCGTCCGAGTAGCATGCCTTGATGCGCTCGGGCGCCTCCTTTGAGTAGAGGTACGAGGTCGAGAACTCTCCGCGGAGCTTTCCCTCACCGCATTTTGTGAAGTGCGCCTCGTACCACTCCTTCCCCTCTCTGTATCGCGGCCTGCTGAAGAAGTGTATCTCCTTGACTGGCGCACACACTTCGGGATGCTCGTAGAGGCATGCGTAGACCCACGAAGTCCCAGATTTCTGTGCTCCGAGACCAATGAAGTGTATGCTTTGATCAGCTTGCTGTGTCATTGAATATAGTTACGAAACGTTCCGTGAGCTTTATCAGTGAGTGCTCTCGTTCGACCATCGTCCGAAGCTCCTCCCGCAGTGATTCCTTCTGCTCTCTGGTGAGCGAAGCAAGACGCTCAATTCCTCTCGCGATACCCCCTGGTGTCACCACGTCAATCATGCATTCCGCTGGAAGAAATGTCTCGTACGAACGGTTCGCGACGAGGACGAGCGCCCCACACGCTGCGGCTTCGAGCACCGTCTTGTCCATGCTTCCCTCGGGTGTGAGATTCACATATATATCGAACTGACTGTAGATGGCAGGGGTTTCGTGGTTTGGAATGCTCGGATGAAACGTGACCCTGCGTTTGGCTCTCGTCTCGAGCTCCTGTTTATATGCCCCACCCGACGATGGGTCATCACCGTATGAGTGGAACTCGAAATCCGGCAACACTGAAGCCGCGTCCATGAATGACTCGGGCCGCTTCACTGGCGAGAGTCTTCCGAGGAGGAGAACAGTGTGTTCTTTCCGCGTGACTGACACATCAGGTTTGAAACATTCAGTATCGATACCCACCGGCATCTGCATCGCATGTTTGAAGATACGCGTGCATGCGTGAGGTGACGTGTAGAAGACACGTGCCGCGAAGAACGCGGCGATGCGAGTCATGAGATTCATTTTCGCGTGATTCCGCCAGAAGTACATGCGTTTCCCCATGAGGCGCCAGAGCCATCCCATGAGCACGATATAGTGCGGGTTCATGTGGGAGAAGACCGCGTCGTATTCACGCCGATGCCCCCACGCATAGCGAAATGTTCGCCACACATATCTCACCCGATTCTCGCCATGTTCTTTGCCGAGCGAGTGGACGACCACGTTCGGGGGCAAGTTGTGTTCTCCCTCTCGAAGACAGATAACGTGGATATGTGTGAAGTGCGGCGCTAGGGCGACGATCCAATTATGGAAAAACCCAAGGATGGGATCATTTCTGTCGACGGCTTGTGTGGTAACGAGTAACCTCATTCAGATGTACTTTACGGTTTCTATAACATTTCCTCAAGGCTACCGGTCGTCACCATTACGCAGGCTGTTCTTCTGATTGAACTGAAGCCGGCGTTTCAGGAACCACGACGCCGCGTTCGATGCTCCTTCGATACGCGGTGAGATATTCGCCATAATCCTGACGGATTCGTTCAAAGATGATCCCAAACGCATTGAGTGCGAACTTCGAGCGAGTCTGATTCTCATTGAGGAACAGATTCACATGTGTACTCACGCAGTTCGCGTCAGTATTCGCACAGAGATAGGCTGATTCACCGTCAGTAAAGAGCTCTCTCGCGAGACCGCTCTTCCCGAGGATCATGGGAAGCTTCGCAGTCGCAGCCTCAAGCACGACTTCATCCTCTTCACTTACCTCAGAGAGATGTACGAGGACATTCGCGGTCTTCATGTGCGAGATGATCTCAGTGGGCATTGGCTCGAACTCGACCTGCTTCTCAAGTTTGAGTGCGAGGACGATCTTTTCGAGGTCGGCGCGCATCGGCCCGTTTCCGACAATGACAAGACCGACCGTCGGATAGCGCATGAGGATGGGAGTAACACCGATGATGACTTCCTTTGAGTGTGACTTCGCATACATCTGTGAGATATGGAGAATGATGAACTTGAATTGCGGGTACCGCTCGTGGAGATCGAAGGTGGGCTCAAGGTCGCGCCAAACGGTAAGGTTGTGGTAGATCGGGAAGACCTCAATGTGATCAGCAAGCTTCGGGTATTCGATGAGTATCTGCTCCTTGAGGTGTTCGGAATTGGTGCGTACACTTTCTGCACGTTTCATGACAAAGTGCGCCATGGAGACCTTCATGCCGTTCTGATCCTCCCGCTCCTTGAAGTTAGGGTCGAAAAAGTCGTCGAAGACGTGTACCTGGAGTGGGCGCTCGTGGTGACTCGCAATGAAGTGCCCAGCGACACCCGACTCGAAAGGGTCCTCGGCGATGACCATGTCAGCTCGAAAGCCTCCCGCGAAGGTGAGCTGTTCATTCGCGAGCCGGTATGCGTCGTACATGGTCTTCCACCAATACCGCGAACCTGTCGTGTAGAGCCAAACGTTGTCCTGGATGCGGGCGGTGATGGCTTCCGCCTCCTTTTTGATGCACAGTACTATGACATGTATCTCTGCAAAGCTTCGAGCGAACTCGAGGATGCGCTGCTGCATGATGGTCCCCTCGTTGAGGACCGAGATATCCTTCGTGAAGAAGAGGAGGCGAATATTGTTGCGATCGCTCGTGTAGGAGAGGAGCGGATCAGCGGTTCGCGCCTCCTCGGCCTCAACACGGGCCGCCTCTTCAAGTGCTGCGGCCTCTGCGAGACTTGCGGCTTCCTCTGCTTCTGCGTCAGCTGCAGCTGCGGTAGCTGCTGCGGCTTCTGCCTCTTTCTCTCGGAGTCGGTCGTCGACGATAGTGATCTCCTCGGGAAGCGTATCCTGCTCGCCAGTCGACTCAATCATACGGTCAAGCTGCGCCCCAGCCTTCCGAGCCGGCTCGCTCTGTGCAAAACGCCTCTGTGATTCAACCTCGTTTGACATTGAACTATTATATCCCTTCAACAAGGAAGAAAGTCTCAACTACCCCCGTCATGCACCTGAACACCACTCTTCTCAGTGAAATACTGACATTAACTCTGCTTTTTTGCCCATACGATGTAGCGATCTATCCCCTCCCAAATGTCCACCTTCGGGGAGAATCCGAGGCTTCGGGCAAACGAGATGTCAGCAGGAAAACGTGAGACCTCGCCGGGACGCGCAGGACCGTGTTTTATTTCCGCACTGAACTGCTTCGCAATGTATGTCGCGATGTCCTTCACTGCCGTATTCACCCCACTCGCGAAATTGATGGACTTCCCACCAAGTCCCGTGGTTTCCATGACGAGCTCGTATGCGGACACCAGATCGCTCACGTGGAGATAGTCCCTCGTTGCAGAACCATCTCCGAACACCGTGAGCTTCTCACCAATCATCGCCTTCCGTACAAGGATGGGAATGAGTGCTCCGAACGTACCGCTCTTCTGACGCTCACCAAAGATGTTGAACGGGCGCACAATGGTCACATCGACGCCAAATGATTTGTGGTAAGCATGGCAGAGCCGATCTGCGCCCGCCTTCGAGGCCGCATACGGGCTGTTGGGCCGGAGTTCGGCTGTCTCATCAAGGAGCTCCCCTGCCGCGAGGTCGTGACCGTCGCCGTAGACCTCGCATGTTGATGCGTAGATGAGGCGCGCGCCTGTCGCGCGAACCTGCTCGAGTATGTGGTATGTACCGGTGATGTTCACGTCGATGAATGCCTTCGGGTCCTTGAGCGACTGATCGACGTTCACATTCGCAGCAAGGTGGAACACGACGTCATGCCCGCGGACAGTCTTCTCAACGAGTATCGGGTCGGTTATGGACCCGAAGACAATGTTCACCTTGTCCTCGATGTCGGCGATGTTCCGCCGCTTCTCATCAGAGAACGTGTTGAGGATGGTGACCTCGTGCCCCTTCATGAGCATGCGCTCGGCAAGGTGGCTCCCCTGAAACCCGGCTCCTCCAGTTATGAGTATCTTCATCCCGTTAGAAATAGGAAGCGGTGACGCTTCCGTTCACTATATTGCTCATAATATATTGACCTTTATTGCAATTCACCATTTTGAACTCCTTGAGATTCATACTGTTTTCATTTCTAACGGGATTCATATCACTAAATCCAACGAATGGTACTATAGCGGCTTCTTGAATGCTAACTCCCAATTCTGCCGATACTCGGTGAGGAGCGTATCGAAGCTTGGGAGTCCTGCGAGTGCGTGCGTTGCGCCGACCGACAGTTTCTCACGGAGAGCCGAATCCTCGATGAGACGCTTCATGGCGTCGGTGAGTGCACCGACATCCCGTGGTGGTATGACGAGTCCGCTCTCCTCATGGATGATGAGTTCGCCCGCGCACCCGACATCGGTCATGATGATGGGAAGTCCTGCAGACGCAGCCTCAATGATGACCATCCCCCACCCTTCGTAATCTGAGGTGAGAAGGAACGCGTCGCACTCAAGGTAGAGAAGGCCGAGCTCGTAGCCCGAGCGGTAGCCGTGAAAGACGACATGATTTTGAAGGTGAAGGCGTGCGACCTCTCGTCTGAGACGTCCCTCGTCAGGACCGCTCCCAGCAATATGCAGCATGACATTCCCATGATCGAGAAGAATCATGCAGAGCGCCTCAAGCTGAAGTGTGATCTGCTTGATGGGCACGAGTCGACTGACCGTGAGGAAATTGAAATACTGCCCATATGCGGTTCTGAACCCAGTGACTGCCTCCTCGTAGAGCCGCATATCGCTCTCTGCAAGCGTACGCACTTCAAGCCCGAGCTTCTTCACATCGACGTAGATCGAGACAATACGAATACGCTCGGCTGCGATACCGAACTCATCAATGAGCCGGTCCCGAAGGCGTGGACTGAGTGCTCGGATAATGCTCGCACGATTGAGTACGAAAATTGCGATGCGCTTTCGAAACCACGTGAGTTTCTCAATGCCGAGAACCTGCACCTCGAGTCCGAGGTGATGCCTCCACGCGAAGTAAAGACCGAGGAGACCCAGGTAGTACATGTCTTGCGCGGTGATGACATCACACATGCCTGAACGGATGAGCTTGCTCATCCGACGGTACATGCGCACCAGCTTCACCACCTTATGGAGGCCACCCACGCCATAGATGGTCGTATGGTCTGAGAGCTCCACTGTTACCGTGGCAGGTGAAGGTACGACGATAGAGTAATGCTCCACGAGCTTACCATATGCTCGGTTCCTGAAGGCGACGACGCTCTCCGGATCTAGAGTTTTAGGGTCAAGCCCCAAACTGACGACTTTCATGAATAGCGGGAGTATACCACAGGATCAGTATTACTCTCTGCCACTGGATTTTGAAATGAGCTCAAGAAAATCGGCCGCGACTTCAGTGTAGCTCCTGCAGTATGTGAACGCGCTCGCCCTTTCTAACGCATCCTTGTACCCTGCGTCTGACATGACCCAGGCGATCTTTTCTGTCACATCGTCGACTGAGAGCGGGTCGACCCACACCACCGCATCAGCGAGAAGGTCACGGAGACCACAATCGCTCGTCAGGACCACCGGGACACCGAGTGCGAGCGCTTCAAGCGCAAGGTTCGGACTCACTTCTGAGAGAGAGGGAATGATGAGCGCGCGGCATCGAGAGAGCACTTCACCGACCTCTGCATGAGAAAGCGAAGAGTACTTTTCAAATCGTATTGTCGGATGCGTAACTCGTACACGTCTCACCGCCTCATCGAGGGTTCGGACATTCTTCAAGACAATGTCCCTTCCCATCCAGACGATTACATTCGTGTCTGTGTGCGCGGCCCGACGTTCTGCCTCTTTGGGTGGTGCAGGATTTTGAATGACGTGAACCGAACCACGGGAAAGTGCGTACGGTCGTTCCCAAATAGTGAAGAGCCAATCAGTACTCAGTACGAGCGTGTTCGAGGATGCATATACGATATGACGCTGAAGCCACATGATGAGTCGCTCTTTCCGCGAGCGCTGAATCGGAGTGGTATAGAATTTCGAAAGCTGGATCGAGTCCTTCGTCCGCTCAATGTACTGTTCCCACACAAAGTCCCCACCCGCGCGTATGATCACTTTTTTTCTCCAAACATGTGCTGCGAGCGTGACGGGGAGCGCCATACTGAACGTATCGAGTATGATCACCGCGTCTGAGTCCCGCATTTTCGTCAGAGCAAGTACGAACAAAAGCACATGTCGGAGTCCAGTGGGAAGTGCGGAGACTCGCTGAAACGTGAGTGTCTCGACCGTATGTCCCGCTCTCTCAAGCGAAGTCCCAAGCCCCACTGCGTATTGCGCAGGGCCTCCGATCTGCGAAGGAGCGAGCGGTGTTGCAATGAGAATCTTCATACGCCGATCATGGTAGCACGGATATCCTCATGAGCCTTTTTCATGGAAGAGTGCGACGTACTCATTGATGACAACGTCCTCATGGAAGAGCGTCGTGTGTGCCTTCGCACGCTTAGAAAGCTCACTCCTGAGGGATGGTTCCTCCATGAGAAGAAGGAGCGCCGAGGTGAGGGCCTTGCGGTCATTATAGGGCACGAGGAGACCCGTCTTCCTATCCTCGATGAGCTCTGGGTTCCCGCCCACCTGTGTCGTCACAATTGGTGTGCCGATGCTCATGACTTCGATGAGCTGATGCGAGAGACCCTCATAGGAAGTGTTGAGCGCGAAGATATCTGCAGCTTTGAGGTGCTTCCCGAGTTCCTCGCGGGGAAGCGCTCCGAGGAACGTGATGTACGATTCCGCTTTCCGTGAAGCGACTTTTTCCATTAAATCCTCCCGATTAGTCCCAACGCCGATGATGCAGAGGTGTACAGGATGGACAGACTCACGAAGGTCAGCCGCAACGTCGATGAGCATCGAGATGCCCTTCCATGGCACAAGGCGCGCAGCGGTCACTATGACGGTCCCATGATACCCGAGTAAATCGCGGAGCTCTTCCCGCGACTCTGGCACTTTTATGAACTTAAGTGCGTTGTAGATGCGTGTCACTTTTGCGGAATCGACGCCCCATGCAGCAACGACTCCCTTCAGGTAATCACTCGGCACGATAATACGGGACGCCTGGCGTGCGACGAAACGCTGTATGAATGCAAGAAGGCGGACGCGAATGGGTGCCTGTGTTTGATTTTTCAGATACTCATCGAGTGTCACAGTGAGTGCGAATCGCTGCTGACCTTGCTCCCATGCGTAGTCGCCGGGGACGCGAAGCCAGAATGGTTTCATGAGCACCGTCGCTGCGAGTGCCGTCGGAAGGCCGACACTCACCGTATCGAGGCCGTAGATAACGTCCGCGCGCACGCCCCGCACGAGGACCCAGAGGAAGTAGGCGAGGTGCCGAAGGATGCGCGGGAGACGTCGCACGCGAGAGAATGGAAGCACGATACAGGTGACCCCATGCCGGGAGAGGTGCTTCTCGAGGAAGGCGGTATAGGTCGCCGATCCCCCAATGTCTGGCGCATAGAGTCCCGTTGCGATGAGGAGCTTCATCCCGTTAGAGGATCTCGCATACACGCCCCCTCTGTACGATTGAGGATTCATATGTGTGCAGAGTACCCTCTAACGGGACTCATATGAGCGCCATGATAGCACGGGCGAGCTTATCGGGGTCGTGGCGGATGAGGCTCCGCCGAAGGACGTCACCGGGCTGGAGGATGACATCATCGGTCGCGAGGAGATCGCCGCCATGGACAGTCGTCTCCCCCACCGCGTAGTCATGCGTGACCGGGTACTCGTCCTCTGCCGCATACGCGGCGAGGAGATCTGCCCGCATGGGCGTCGTGTTGACGATGATGTGTCCCGGGGGGCGACCGACGTACCTCGTGAGCTCCGCAAGGTAATCCCGCGTACCCATACCGTTCGTCTGCCCGCGGCGTGACATGAGGTTCGAGACATAGACGAGCGGCGTTTCGGTCCTCTGGAGCGCATCCTGAATGCCGTCGACGACGCAATTCGCGAGGATGCTCGTGTAGAGGTCGCCCGGGCCGAGAACGATGAGATCCGCGCTCGCGATAGCGAGGAGCGCGCGCTCGTTGGCGCGCGCAGTGCGTGCGAGTGAGAGCTCCTTGATGCGTGCGGCTGCCGCGATGCCGTGCCCCTCATCTATCGCGTGCTCGCCGATGAGCATGCGCCCGTCGTCGTAGGCGGCGGCGAGCTCGATGCGCTCGGTCGTTACGGGGATGACCTCGCCGCACGTCGCGAGGATGCGTGCGGAGGCCGCGATGGCCGCTTCCTCGCTCCCGAGGATATCGGTGAGCGCGACAAGGAAGAGGTTGCCGAACGTGTGGCCATTCAGTCCTTCGCCGCGGTCGAACCGATGGAGGAAGAGTTTTCGGAGGATGTCGTCGACATCGTCCTCCTCGCGCGCGAGGGCGAGGAGGGCGAGCCGTACGTCACCGACCGGCAGGTAGCCGAACTCGTCCCGGAGGCGACCCGATGAACCGCCCGAATCAGCGACGGTGACGATGGCCTTGAGGTCGGCCGCATCCGCATACCGTTTGAGACCGCTTAAGACCGTGTGGGTACCCGTCCCGCCACCTATGACGACTATTCGTTTTTTTGTCTTTTCTTCCATGATTGTCTTCTGTCCAAATCTAACCCGACTCGCCCTAACCCATGTAACACGACACTCGGCCAATGCTGATTACGTTATATGTACGCGACCGCGAAGTGTTAACGTAATCGAGCCACCTCAAGCATCGAAGCTATTTGTGACGGATGCATACATTCCTCAAATAGCCTCCCTACTCTAACCGATTCCGGACCCATAAGGATATGCTATGAGTGCCCGTCATAGTACGCTATAGTTACCGCATGCAAAAGGGGCCAGGGTACTTCGTCGTTTCCCTCGATTTCGAGCTCTTCTGGGGCATGTTCGACAAGTACACCCTCGATGCGTACGGACCGAACGTCTATGGAGAGCGTACTGCTATCCCTCGCATGCTCGCACTCTTCGAGGAGTACGGTATCCACGCAACATGGGCGACGGTCGGGATGCTCATGGCGCGCGACAGGCGCGAGCTCGAATCCCTCCTCCCCCCTCTGGAACTTCGGCCAGCGTACAAAGACATGCGTGTCTCCTCATATGAATATCTGAAGACGGCGAACGTCGGTGAGGATGAGCACGCCGACCCATACCACTTCGGCCCCTCACTTGTCAGAAAGATACTAGCAACACCGTACCAGGAGATTGGGAACCACACGTTCTCGCACTTCTATGCGATAGACGGTGAGGAGAATTCCCCCGAGGTATTCGCTGCGGACCTCGACGCACATGCGCGCATCGCGAAGACCTACGGCGTGGTGACCGACTCCATGGTCTTCCCACGGAACCAGTGGAGTGAGGCTGCACTTACGATCTGTCGCGAGAAGGGTATCCGCGCGTACCGCGGCAATGAGGACCACGTCCTCTACCGCGCCCGCGGCGAGGACGAGCAATCGTACCTCATTCGCGGCCTCCGTCTCCTCGATCACTACGTGAACCTCTCGGGAAACCACACGTATAGGATAGAGAATAGAGATAATAAAATACTGAATATTCCGGCGAGCCGATTCCTTCGTCCGTATATGCCGAAGCTCTCATTCCTCGAACCCTTGCGCATGCGCCGCATCAAGAACGCGATGTCTCACGCTGCGAAGCATGGCGAGGTCTTCCACCTCTGGTGGCACCCACACAACTTTGGTATCCATCAAGAAGAGAATTTTAAGAATCTCACGACCATACTCGACCACTACAAGAAGCTCCATGTCGAGTACGGCATGGGGAGCGCCTCGATGGGCGACATCATCAGAGCCGTCGACGCACGAGCTCTTTGAGCCTTCTGGGAAACGAGAGGCCGAGGGCTATGAGCATCTTGTTCACGTATTTGCCGAGCGTGATGACGATAACCGAGAGGAGACTCTCCATGCGGTGTGCGCGTATGAGTTCATCAGTATTTTGTAGGAGCCCAAAGAATCGCGCACGGTCGGAGGAAATGGTATAGACCCCGCTTTTGAGCCTCTCGAGTATCTCCCGCTCGATGAGCGAATCTACGTTGAGCGTCACGAAAGGTCCGCCGAAGTGCTCGCTACGGTGGAAATCGACACCTCCCGTCGCGACGAGTGATTGCTTCTTCGCGCGGAGAATATCAAAGAGTCGGAGCGAGCGTGTGCGTGGAACGCGCTTCCCTTCGTATTGCTGGTTCCAGACCTCGAGTCCGTGGAGCACCGAGAGGAGCCCGTCGTCGACACTGAAGCGGTTGCGGACGGGGTGTGCTAAGACCACAAACGGCGTGTGCCTCGTCCACACGCGGAGCGCATTGATGTCCGGGGCGTAGCTCCCGAGGAATTCACGCATGCCGATCATGAGGATATGAGTCCCCTTCCCGTACGGCACCTCGAATCCAGGGATGAAGCGGAACGTCTCATCCGAAAGGGCGTCGCACTCAGCGACGAACGCTGCGGCTCGCTCTCGAGTAAGCTCATCCGTGTGCTCGGTCATACAGACAAAATGGAGACCATTCACTATGAAGAGTTCACGGAGCTCTCTGAGGGAAAGCTTTGCATCATACGAATAGGTCGAGTGGCAGTGAAGGATTCCTCTTATTTCCATAGGTATAAAGCCAGTGTGAGTGAGTATACACGATATTTGCTCATGCGGCGTACTCTTACGTTAGTACTCCGCGGTCGCGAAGTACTAACGTAAGAGTGAAAATTTAATTGTGCCGGTTGCAGTGCATGGCTTAGGGAAGGTTGAAGTGCAATTTGAGTTTGTCATCCTTACCCGTTGAGTGTGCAGTAATGTACAGGACCTCTTTCTTCAAAAAATTTCCTGTCTGTATTAGTGAAATAACCTCTTTCACATCATAGGGGTACACCCAGACACTGTTCTGTAGTCGTACAAAGCCGATTTGGCGCAAAAGGAAACGAAGCTTGTCGCGTGAATTCTTCCGCTTTT
>CAZFBT010000009.1:0-16195 GCA_964517185.1 uncultured Candidatus Saccharibacteria bacterium
TGCGAGTTGGGACCACATTGCCCTGTAATCAGCACGTGCGGTGTACACGGTTGCGACTATCCGCTGAATCGTTTCATGTGTTACATACATGCGAACTCTAGCTGTGGATATAGCCAAACGACTCTCGACCGCTGCGCTTGCCCTCTCCATCCATCGAACCCGCATCGGCCGTTACCGAAGATTTTTCGGCCCTTGGGGATTATGGACAAGGCGGTACTGTGTCAGCAAGCCCGGTATATTAAGATAATTGCTTGTATTTCTCTATATAGTCGTGGACAGCGATGACATACTCAGCGTGACTCCAAACGAGCGGAGCGGTTGAGAGGTGTGCTCCAGTATTCGGGTCAAGCTGTTCAGGGAGGACGCCGCTCTCCGAGGCACGATCGTTGGCCCAGACTAGGATGTCGTGCGCCAACGCAAGATCTGCTCGAGTGCGAGCAGCCTTGATATAGTATTGCGCGAGCCAGAGCGTCGTGATGCACCAGGCATTGGGTGACGCCGTCGGGGTCGTCCGGTAGTAGTTATCACCCTCGTAGCGCATGTAACCACCGTACGGTCCAGGAACCGCAATCCGAGACCTGACGACATCATGTGCGCGCACAATGCGCGAATCGAATGCGTCGAGGACACCGAAGGTGACGACACCATGGAAACTGCTCATATCGACGGTGGTGTCCCGCTCAATACGATCACCTTCATGGCGTATGAGCTTGATGAACATCCCAAGATCTGCATCGTACAGATACGCGAGAATACCCTCCTTAATACGCTCGGCACGAATGCGATATTTCTCAGCATTCGCTCGCTTCCCGAGAAGCGTCGACAGTTCGGCGGCGGCCGTAAGGGCTCCGTGGACAGCTGAAGCCGTATACGTAGAAGTACCATACTTCTCTTCCCAGAGTTCATATGACCCTATGGGGAGATTCGTGACTGTTTCGGTGTAGCCACTCATGAAATCTGCAGCTGGCTCAATGAAGGGATTATAAAGGGACTCGATGAACTCGAGATCCTTCGCAAGCTCGTAATGCTTCTTGAGCATGTACACAACCGTGGCTGTCTCGTCCTCTTGAATGGGAAGTTCAGTCTTTCCCCCACGCACCCAGGGATGCCATGAACTTCCGAGGACGCCGTCGACGCGGTACTTGTGCATGAGGTACCCATCACGCTCAACGAGTTTCGCGATAAAGGAGAAGAATCGCTCGCTGGTATCAAAATAGTGCGCCCGATCCAGCGCGTGCGCGCTTATGGCTGCATCGCGTGGCCATACATAGCTGTATGAATCGCGACCTTGATTGAGCATGTCTGAATCAGATGATGCGATGATGCCGCCACGATTATCTGCGTGAATGCGGAGAATGAGAAGGGAGCGCCGGTAGAGCGATTGAAGCTTAGGCTCAATGAGTGAGAGGTCGATGTCTTCTTTGTCAATCCAGGCGCGCCAGTATTGCTCACTCGAAACAATGAGGTGCTCGGGAGTCTCACGGAGCACTTCGTGATGGAGCGCGTGTACCTCGGGAATGGTGTTCGCAACCGCAATCCAATAGTGGATGAGTGCCTCACCCTTTCCCTGAACCTCTGTACGGAGTCCGATGACCGAATCGACGGAGCCGTGCTCAATAGCGTTCCGTGAGAGCTTCCCATCCTCAGCATCAGCATACGTCCCTTCACGATTCTCGATGCCGAAAATGCCGACGGAATAGTCATCGAATGAGATGCCATTGATGGTCGCGTGTATCAAAAATACCTTCCGCCCCTTATAGTGAATGACCGATGCGACGCGAGGATCGTAGAGTGCAGTATCGCCGCGACGTGATTCCGAGATGCGGAACTCTTGCCCAAAGAAGACACGAATGTCACGTGCATGGTCACGTACATTTGTAAGCACGATCTTGCGCATGAAGACTTGCTTCTCGTTGTGGACAGCATCCTCGATGGCAAGCACGACTCCAAGTTCATCATTATTGGCGTGTATGGTCGTCTTCGTGCCATGGGAACTGTTTTCAATCCGGATCTGCCATGAGGGATCAGAAAGCCACTTGAGCTTTCCGTCAATCCACACGCCGATCCGGTGTGTGTATGAACCGCTCGCGCCACTTACGTGGTTCGAGTGTCCGACGTACGGAAAATAGAAATCACGAACCTGGCCACGGTAATCAATACCAACGAGCAAGCTCCCGTTTCCGATGGTAATCGCACGGGACATGGAAGTTAGACGTCGTAGATCTTGAGACGACGGACGACGATCGCTTTCGCTGATTTTGGAGTCTTGACACCGCGAAGCGAGGTAGCTAGCTCGCTATCACCGAGCACATGCTCAATCCAGTCAGCGAAGTCGTTCTTGTCCTTCGTCACGTGGTAGGTGTACACGTCCTTCGAGATCCTATCAAGAATATCACGGAACTCGATAAGGTTCGAGATAATGGAGCCGTCGTTTGTCCAGAAGCACTGACCACCGTAGGCCTGCGCAATGACGCGCTTCGGCTTCTTTCCCCCCGTCTTCGCGCCGGTCTTCTTTGCTACCGGCTTCTTCGCCGCCACTTTCTTTGCTGTACTCATAAGAACTAAATGAACTGTTACGACGTATGCGCCTGCATGCGTCTCTTGATAAACGGTATGCGCGCGAGAAGCCGCCGGAGCCATTCCTTGAAGCGCGCCCACCATGAGGGACGCGGCTCGGAAAGAACTCCCTGCCTCCGCAAAACCTCCGTCACCCTCAATTGTAAATCACGAAGTGCATTCATGAAAGCGATATATGCGTCATATGGGGATTCGTACGGACTGAAGTACGCATGTACGTCACCATCGTTGAACCATTTCGTGCACATATAGTAGAAGTGGTCAGAGGTTTGCAGTCTTCGCCATGTTTCGATGAGCTCTGGGTCACGTGTACGCACTACGTTATCTTCCATCGCATAGATACTCCGTATCGCGTCGCGCTGGATATCGTTTCCGACCCACGCGGTGAGGTCGCGGTCGGTATCTGCCCACGTGAGGATGTGTGGCACATCTATCTCCCCGACCGAGGGGTACGCCTCGATGGTCTCCGTGGGCGTCCTGAAGCCGGTCTCGCCGTGACGCATGATGTGTTCCGGCATCGAGCGAAGAAAGTTAAAGATGCCGGTATCCTCCCACTGATGTTCGCCGAACGTCTCAAAGTCCATGAAGAGGTTGATGGTCTGGCCATCGCCGTGATGCGCATGGACCCAGTGCGCGAACGTCTCTGAGCGCAGTGGCCAGCTCGCCCACCCTCGGTTCCCGAAGCGGAACGCGATGTCATCGGAGAGCTTGTAGTTCTTGAGGAGCACCTTGATGGTGGAACAACCGACAGGCTGGTACACATAGTTGGGGCTCCGCCATCCGAGGACCGGGTCCCATCCTTCTGCCATGATGCCGAGGTAGCCGTTCTCCTCGCACCACTTCGCGAGCGTGTTCGTGTACGATAGCTCGGTGTTCCGAAAGACGCGCGGGCGGTAGCCGAAGAGGTCGTGGATGCGCTTCGCGTGGAGCGCAACCTGCCGCTCGAACTCGGGCACCGAGTAGAAGAACGCGAGCGAGTGGTAGTACGTGTCGGCGAGTATCTCAACGCGGCCGCTTTTCACAAGCTCCTGGAAGCGCGCGAGGACGTGGGGTGCATACTCCTCGAACTGGTCGAGCACCGTGCCGGAAAAGGAGAGTGCGAACCGGAATTCGGGATGTTTCGCGAGGAGGTCGCCGAGAACCTCGGTCGTTGGGAGGTATGACTTCTCAGCGACCTTGCGGAGCACCTTGCCATTGTTGAGATCGGTCTCGTCCTCAGCATTGAAATAGTGGGGGTCGTTCCCAATATCGAAGACCCGGTACCGCTTCACGCGGTGCGGCTGGTGAACATGGAAATAGGGACAGACGGTGAGCATGCGGATGAATTATTCTACCTGGGCTTCTTAAGCCACGCCAGGAGCTTCTCGTAGAGCGTCTTCACCTTCTCTGCGGCATGCCGCCATGTGAGGCGTTCGAGCTCGCGCTTCCCCTCCGCGACGAGTTGTCTGTTCATCGCCTCGTAGCGGAGTGCCGCGACTATCTTATTCGCCATCTCGTCGACGTCCCAGAAATCGACCTTGAGCGCGTGAGTGAGGACCTCCGCGACGCCCGACTGCTTCGAGATAAGTGCCGGCGTCCCATTCTGAATAGCTTCAAGCGGTACGAGTCCGAAGGGCTCCGAGACCGACGGCATGACGAGGAGGTCAGCACTCTGGTACATACGATCGCGTTCCTCGTCCCAGAGCGCGCCTGCGAAGATGACGTGCTCAGAAAGTCCAAGAGCACCGACGAGCCGCATGATCTCCTGCTCCATGTCTCCCCATCCAGATATGACGAAGACGACGTTGGGGTCATGGTCGACGACCTTCCGCGCGGCACGCACGAAGTAGTCGACGCCCTTCTGGATGGTGATGCGTCCGTTATAGAAGACGATCTTCTTCCCTTGCGCTTTGAGGTCCGCGAGAACCGGTGGCAGGGTCGGTGGGATGAGCGGCTTGATGCCGTTATGGACGACCTCGACCTTCGCGGCGTCAACGCCGTAGCGATTCACGACGATGTTCTTTGTGTAGTGACTGATGGCGACGACCGCATCCGCATCATGAAAAGCACGGTGCTCAATCGCGTGTATTTCGGGATCAACGTTGTCACCACCCGCCTGGTCATACGAGGTCGCGTGGACATGGAGGACGAGCGGTCGTCCACTCGCCTCCTTAGCCGCGAGCCCCGCGAGGTAGGATGTCCAATCGTGCGCATGGATGATATCGAAATCCTCCTGCTGTGCTATCTCGAACGCGGCTTCGGCATAGCGCTTCGCTTCCTCGAGTATGCTCCGCGAGAAGCGGACGCGCTTCCCGCCGGGGAGAAACATCTCGAAGAATGAATTTCCCTGCTGGTAGGGAAAGAGCTGTGAGCCGGTGACCGGGATTATCTTTGCAGGGATGACGTTCGCAAAGAGAAAGCGTGTATTCCCCGGCGTCTGCTGTTCTCGAGGAAGCACAAAAAGAACCTCAACGCCGCTCGCGATGAGCTCTTCGGTCAGTCCCTGGCACGCGACCCCGAGACCACCGTTCCGTATGGGTGGATAATCCCACCCGAACGTCAGTATCCGCATGAAACCATAAAACTTTCTGCCGCACGCGGCACTTCGCGTAATGCCATTCTTACGCGCACGGACAATTAAATTTTAGCACGCATGCTGTCTCCTGTGGCTCAACCAAAGTGTATAATTGTGCATATACATAGATGGCAATCGATTCATGGCTTATTGACCGCTCGTCCTCCTTCTGGTAGAGTGTCGGCCATGTCACAGGATAAGCTCATACGGCTCGTTTCAGCCGGCGATTCAAAAGGGGTCGGCAAGGGCCACGTCTACTTCACGCGGAAGAACAAGAAACAGCACACAGAGAAATTCGAGTTCAAGAAGTATAACCCAATCGCTAAGAAGCACACCGTGTATAAAGAGAAGAAATAACGCGGAGAATTGCGGACTAGACGCGGAAGAGAGCGCGGAAGGTTGCGGACTAGACGCGGATCGATGCGGAACAAAAACGCGAGCCGAAGGCCCGCGCTTTTCGTCTGTACCAAATTACATACCCCATCCACCGTTTTCCTTCACTTCGAATAATCCGCATGTATCCGCGTCTTGTCCGCGCACGTCTGCGTCACTTCTGGTCGCGCGCCGCCTCATACTTCCCCTGCTGGGCGAGGCTATTCATCTTTGAGCGGTAGAGGAGCGCTTTCTGGGCGAGCGGGATGTTCTCGGGCTTGCCCTGCCACGCGACGAGGACCGGCTCTTCGAGCGCGCGCGAATACGAGAACGTGATGGGCCACGGCTGCTTCCCGTACGTGGCGATTGCCTGGAGATTCTCCGTCGAGCGCTTCGCTGTCTGACCACCCGAGAGGAAGACAATGCCTCCAACGTCACGCGGGACAGAGAGCTGGAAGGTGCGCAAGGTCGCCGTCGCAACCTCCTCGGGAGTCGATTGCACCTTCTGCTTGTCACCCGCGAGCACGAAGCTCGACTTGAGGATAAGTCCTTTGAGATCGACACGAAGATCTTGAAGGGTTCGAAAGAGTATCTGGAGTGTGCGAGTTGTGACCTCCTCTGCACGGTTTATCGTGTGGTCACCGGCGAATATCACCTCTGGTTCCACCATGGGGACCATCCCCTGTTCTTGTGCGAGGAGTGCGTAGAGCGAAAGTTGCATCGCATTGACCTCGAGTGCCCTGTCGGTCGGAATGTCTGCCCCGATGGTGATGACCGCGCGCCACTTCGTGAAGCGCGCGCCGAGCGAGTAGTATTCCGCGAGCCGCTCATCGAGGTTGTCGAGCCCCTGCGAATACACCTCCCCGGGGTGCATCGGGAGTTGTTTCGTGCCGAGGTCCACTTTTATTCCAGGCACGATGCCGCGCGCGGCAAGCACATCCGGGAACGGCACACCCTGGTCGGTCGTCTCGCGTAAGGTCGAATCGTAGAGGATGACACCCGAGAGGAATTCCTCGATGCCGGGCGCGGTGAACATGAGCTCGCGGAAATCCTGCCGATTTCCCGGCATGTTGGGGAGCTGCGCTATCTCAAGCCGCTTTCCTGCGGTCGCGTCGCTCTCATCGGCCGCGAGGATGCCCTTCCCTTCCTGCATCATCTGCGCGACAGTCGCGTGGAGCTCTTGTGTTTTAGCCATGCGAATAGTGTAACACGATGAAATATTGGATACGGAATAGAGATTAGAGAATATGGGGATGGAGGATAAGGAATATGGAATAGAGAAGATAGAGAAATGGAGAACGCTACTATCGACTATAGACTTACATAGAGAACTAAGGACTAGCACAAGGAAACAAGAACTTCCAACTATCGACTATAGACTATTATCTAGGTTCGAATCCTCCACCCGATGTGGAAGAGATACACAATGAGCGCGGTAAGGCCCACGAGAAGGCCGAGGATGATGATGAGGCCGGTCGCGACGTGCGCTTCGCTCACGCCTATCATGGTCGAGCGGATGCCGTCGACGAAGTAGAAGAAAGGGTTGAGCTTTGTGAGAAGTGCGGCAAAGGGCGGGAGCATGGTGATGGAATAGAAAATACCGCCGAGGTACGTTAAGGGCGTGATGACGAACGTGTTAAGGGACGAAAGCTGTTCGAAGCCCTGCGCCCACAAGGCGACGAACATCCCGAGGAGCGCGAAGATGCCGGAGATGGCGATAATGTAGAAGAGAAAGCCCACGGGATTCGCGAGTGTCACCGCGCCGAAGAGGAGGCCGACACCGATAATGAGTATCGCGACCATCACACCGCGCATCATGGCACCGAACATGAACCCGAAAACCATCTCGAGGTACGAGAACGGTGCGACGAGGAGCTCGTCTATCGAGTGGATGAAGCGTGCGAAGTAGAGCGAGCTTGAGCTTGAAGCGAACGCTGCGTTGATGACCGAGAGCATGAGGATGCCCGGGAACACGAACGTAATGTACGGGACGCCGACAATGTTCTCTATCTTAGTCCCGATGATTTTCCCGAAGATGAAGATGTAGAGTGTCGCCGACATGACAGGGGAAACCAAGGTCTGAACCTTCACACGCATGGTACGCTCCACTTCCCTCCGAATCATCGTATAGAGCCCGATCCAATTTACAGAAACCACTCCTTTTTGGCGCATTTCTTTATTCATAATCTGATTCTCTAGTTTTTCAATTTTCTATATCCAATATTCTATATTCCATATTTCCTAGAATTGGTCACCTTTCGTGATCTTGAGGTATTTCTCTTCGAGCGATGAGCCGTCTTTGATGAACTCTTCCTTCGTTCCCTCCGCTACGATCTTCCCGCGATTGATGATGGCGATGTGGCTGCAGAGCGCTTCGACCTCCTCGAGGTAGTGCGAGGTGAGGATGATGGTCGTGCCGCTCTTGTTGAGTTCACGCAGATAATTCCAGAGCGCGTGCCGCTGTTCGACGTCGATGCCGGCGGTCGGCTCGTCGAGGATGAGGAGCGGCGGCTCGTTTACGAGAGCGCGCGCGAGTACGAGCCGCCGCTTAAGGCCACCCGAGAGCTGGTCGAATTTCTTGTATCGGTGTTCCTCGAGCTCAAAACGGGCGAGGAGCTCATCGACGCGCTTCCTCCGTTCAGCCTTCGGGATACCGTAATACCCCGCCATGTAGTCGAGGTTCTTCTCGCACGTACCGAAGAAGTCGACATTGAAATCCTGTGGCGAGAGGCCGACCTTGCCACGTGCTTGCTTGTAGTCCTTCTCAACATCGAGGCCGTCAACCAAGATCTTTCCTGACGTGATCTTCCCGATGCCCGTGATGCACTTGATGGTCGTCGACTTCCCTGCACCGTTTGGGCCGAGGAGTCCGAAGAACATGCCGCGCCGAACGCGGAGTGTGAGGTTGTCGACGGCGAGCTTTTCGCCGTACCGCTTCGTAAGCGAGTCGATGATGAGGATGTCGTCTGACATCAGGATAGTATATAGGAATATGGGATAGAGGAATATAGAATAGAGAATATGGAATATAGGATATTGAAAAGAGAAAATACTATCGACTATCAACTATAGACTAAATATAAAGAACTAGGCACTAATCTCTAAGAGCTAACTATCGGCTACGCTATGACGAAGGATGAACAGTGGTTGCTGGAGGAAAAGTACGGTGGCGAAAAAACCGCAGAGTTTTTGGCAGATTGCGAGCGTCTCGCCGCAGGCGAGCCAGTCGCGTACCTCATCGGGTACGTTCCGTTCCTCGGCGCAACCATTTACCTGGATTCACAACCGCTTATTCCCCGCCCCGAGACTGAATATTGGGTCGAAAAAGCCATCAGCGATATCAATTCCCAATTTAGGGGTTTAACCCCTGAATCGAATGTGTTGGATCTCTGTGCAGGTTCTGGGTGTATCGGTGTAGCCATTCTCAAAGCAATCCCCTTCGCGCAGGTCGACTTCATCGAACGCGACGAACGGCACCATATGACGATACGAAAGAATCTCAACGCAAATCGCATCGACCATTCTCGCGTGCGCGTTCTCGGCGGCGACCTCTTCGAGGTCGCCGCCGTTCCCTACGACTTCATCCTCGCGAATCCGCCATACATCGACGCTTCTCTCGAACGGACTGACCCGAATGTACTCGCGCATGAACCGCATGATGCACTTTTCGCCAGTGACCATGGCTTCGCGCTCATCGAACGCATCATACTCGAAGCACCTCGACACCTCGCACGTGGCGGCATCCTCTATATAGAGCATGAACCGGAACATGCTCCCCGTATCAGAGAGACCGCAGGGAGCGCTGGGTTTGATGTTGCGACCCAGCCTGACCAGTATGGCGTACTCCGTTACTCACGTCTTGCATCGCTTGTGTGAGGCAACACCCCAACACGCACCACAATGCGTTCTTTACTTCCATCCAAAAAGTGCGACAATAAAGCCGTATGTTGACCATCGAGACGCTCTCCCTCGGAACCGTCTTTGAGCTTGGGTATTATGTGCTCCTCTTCGTCTTCGTGGTCCACGCGCTCATGCTCGGCTATCACTGGTTCGAGTTCGGACAGAGTCGCAGAACCTCGACCATCGCCCTCGCTGTCTACCTCTCGGGAGGGGCTCTGCTCTTCCTCACCTTAGCAGGTCTTCTCTATACTTTCTAAATTATGCTCATTGAGAAAATAGCTCTCGATGCTGACGAGGTCATCCTCAAACAGGTGCGTAAGCACTGGTTCATCATCGCGACACAGCTTGCCGGCATCGTTTTCGCCATTGTACTCCTTCCTGTTGGGTTTCTCATTGTGAGCACGCTTCCAGTGTTTGAACTCTTCGCACCGTACCTTCGGGTAAACATCCTCACCGAGGTCTACACGGTCATCCTCATCTGCGCCTGGATGGGAGGATTCAGCGTCTGGACAAACTACTACCTCGATGTGTGGACCATCACGAATAAGCGTCTCATCGCCATCGACCAGCGCGGACTCTTCCACCGTGACACGGGAAGCTTCCGCCTCGAACGACTCCAAGACATCAACGTCTCTGTTCGTGGAATCCTCGGCACGCTCCTTGGCTACGGTGATCTCCACGCCGAAACCGCGAGCGGTGACAAGGACTTCATCGCACGAGGCATTCCTAACCCTCAGGAACTCAAGGCTCTCATCCTTAAAGCTGCCGATGAGACAACTTACCGAGAGCAACCGCCCGGTGTGACACTGAACGATTCGCTTCCCCTCGCGAAGGACGGGGTCTAGACTTGTTTCCATCTATGCTTTCACATACAATCTGACCCATGAGTGATTACCTTCCGACCGAACCGTATAAAGGTACCCGCGATTTCTATCCAGAGGATATGGCAATACAGCGCTATATTTTCGACACATGGGCGAAGACCGCTGAACTCTTCGGGTATGAGCGCTACGACGCGTCGGTCCTCGAACCGGCAGAACTCTACAAGGCGAAGGGTGCGGAAAATGAGGAGATCGTGGACGAGCAGACATACCTCTTCACCGACCGCGGCGACCGCGAGGTCGTGCTCCGCCCCGAGATGACACCGTCGGTCGCGCGCATGGTTGCGGCAAAGCGCCGCGAGCTTGCCTTCCCCGTCCGCTGGTACTCTATCCCGAACCTCTTCCGCTACGAGCGTCCCCAGCGCGGCCGCTTGCGCGAACACTGGCAGCTCAACTGCGACCTCTTCGGGAGCGATGCTGTTGCTGCTGACATTGAGATCATCGCTCTCGCGTATCGCACGCTCGCCACATTCGGTGCGACACCGGACATGTTTGAGATCCGCGTGAGTGACCGCGGGTGGCTCAACAGTTTTATTGCTGAACTCGGACTCGAGGGTCGCGGTGCAGCAAATCTCATTGCGCTCTTCGACAAGAGAGGAAAGGTTGACGACTTCGACGCGCAGGTCACTGCGCTCGTCGGCCGTCCGGTAGAACTCCCCTCCATTCCGCCGAAAGAGAGCACGCTCCTCAAGGTCATCACCGGGCTCAATTCACTCGGCATCAAGAATGTCGTATTCTCGCCAACGACCGTCCGCGGCTTCAACTACTACACCGAAACCGTCTTTGAGGTGTTCGACACCTCACCCAATAACAACCGAGCGATTCTTGGCGGAGGCCGCTATGACAACCTCACCGGGCTCTTCGGCGGCGACCACGTGCCAGGCGTCGGCTTCGGCATGGGAGACGTCACCATGCGCGACTTCCTTGAGACGCACGGCTTACTTCCCGCGTCAATCGCCCGCACCGCGCCGACGCTCGTCGTCGCGCCGACTGAAGAGCGACTCAATGAGAAGGCACTTGAAATTGCAGAGGTCTTCCGAGATGCGAATGTGCGGACGAGCGTCGACATCAGCGACCGGAAGCTCGGCAAGAAGATCGGCGTCGCGAGCGAGCGTAAGGTCGCATACATCCTCGTTGTCGGCCCTGATGAAGTCGCTACGAACACGTACACGCTCAAGAACCTCGCAACCGGCGAAGAGCGTTCCGGCACTCCTGAGACGCTCGCTTCACAAGTGTGAGCTCTCGAGTAGTCTAGATTCTCTATCCTCTATTCCATATTCAATATTCTCTATGCGATATGTCGTATTCGATTTGGAGACCCAAAACATCTTCGAGGATACCGGTTCCTACGACCCAGCAAGCCTCGACATTTCCGTAGGCTCTGCGTATGACTCCGGCACCGACACGTACACGACTGTCACCGTCGACGAGCTCACGCGCCTCTGGCCCATCATCGAACGCGCTGATGTTCTCGTCGGGTACAACAGCAATCACTTCGACATTCCCCTCCTCAATAAGTACTACCCGGGTGATCTCACAATCATTAAGAGCATCGATCTCCTTGAAGCCATCAAGGAATCGCTCGGCCGAAGGCTCCGGCTCGACAGTGTCGCGCAGGCGACCGTAGGCGCGAAGAAGAGCGCGAATGGATTGCAGGCTATCCGCTGGTGGCGCGAGGGAAAGATAGACGAGATAAAGAAGTACTGTGAGCAGGATGTACGAGTCACGAAGGGGGTCTTCGAGTACGCGCTCGCGAACGGAAAGGTGCTCTTCATGGACGGCACAAAGAAACGCGAAATCCCCATCGACACCTCAAAGTGGCACCCCAACGAAGAGCACTCAATGACGCACTCGCTGCCGTTCTAAACTTCCTGGCTCTTAATAGTGCTTTGTTCCTGGTGCTTAGTTCTTGGTTCTTAGTGCTTGGATTTTAGATTCTGGACAAAGATACAAGATATAACACTTTATTCGCGGCCGCGAATAAAGTGTTATATCTAATTTTTTGATATAAAGTCTTCCATATTCTCTATCCACTATTTCATGTCCCCTATCCTCTATTCCCTATCATCTATCCCCTGTCACCTATTCCCTACTCCCTATCTTATCTACCCGTAGACGACTATGAATACGACAAACCCTGCGAGGATGATGCGATACCAGATGAACGGCCAGAGCGTATGTTTTCGTACGAATGAGAGCATGAAATGAATGGCGAGCAGTCCGACCGCAAATGCGGTAACTGCACCGACGACAATGGGAACCCACTCGACAGAACCCTTGAGAGCCAGGAGCTCAAGAAGTTTTTTGGAGCCCGCTCCAAGCATGATGGGTATGGCAAGGAGAAAGGCGAACCGTGCTGCATCAGTTCGTGAGAGGCCAAGAAGCATCCCGCCTGCAATCGATGCTCCCGCGCGCGACATACCAGGGATTAAGGCAAGTGCTTGAAAGAGGCCGATTTTGAATCCTTTATGCGTATCGATGTCCGCGTTGTGAAAACAGTTCTCATATCGATACTCAGCGAACATGAATAGCACAGACCCAAGAACAAGGACAAGGGCGACGAGCAGCGGACGCTGGAATACGTTCTCCATGTACGATTCGAGGAGGAGACCGAGGATGACCGCAGGTACAGTGCCGGCAGCGAGTGCTTTAAGGACGACCATATCCTTCTCATTGACTGGCAGTCGGCTGAGCTTTCTAAAAAATGTCTGAACGAGTATGAACAGTTCATCAAAGAAGTACACGATGACGGCAAGGGTTGTCGCTAGGTGCAGGACAGCATCAAAAGCAAGGCTATTCTCAATCTCAACACCGAGGATTGATCGAGCAAGGATGAGGTGCCCAGTTGATGAAATGGGTAAAAATTCAGTGATTCCCTGTAGAACACCGAGAATGGTTGCCGTAGTTATGTCCATCCAATTACACACTACTGCTCATCGAATCATGCTCGATGAGGGACCTATAATCCACTATTTGCACCCCTTGAGCTGGATCCTATGACCTCTAATCTGATCCATATGACGAGTATAGCATGGCCTTTGATGAGCATATGGTATACTGCTCGTCATACCAATCTAACAATCAGTTATATATGTCTGACGAACAGCATACACCACAACCACGCCAAAATTCACTTGGAATTCCGATTGCAATTGTCCTGGCCGCAGCGCTTATTGCCGGAGCCATCTACATGAGTAATGGCAAAAGCAGCGTTCCTGCACAAGGAATAAAGATACCGACTGCAGAAGAGCTTGCTCAGCAACCGCAGCAAGAGATTGTTGTGGCACCTGTGACCGAAGACGACCATATTCGTGGCAACCCGAACGCACCTATTGTTATCGTCGAATATTCTGATTTTGATTGCCCTTTTTGCAAAAATTTCCACGACACAATGGCCAGAATCATGGATGAGTACGGCCCAACCGGCAAGGTTGCGTGGGTGTATCGACAATTCCCGCTTCAACAGCTTCATCCTAATGCACCAAAGATTGCAGTCGCTTCTGAGTGTGTTGCTGAATTAGGTGGAGACAATGCCTTCTGGAAGTTTGCTGACCTCGTCTTCGGAGAACGTGGTACCAACGAACCAACAAATATTAACCGTATTGCAGAATTTGCTGAAACATCTGGTGTCTCCAAAGACGAATTCGAACTCTGTTATAGCAGTGGTAAGTATGATGAGAAGATTGCCACAGCAGTGAGCGATGCAATCAAGGCAGGTGCCCAAGGCACTCCCTATTCAATCCTCATCGCGGGCGACCAGCAAGGTCCTATTAATGGCGCACAGCCTTACGCCGTCGTGAAGCAAATGATCGATACGGTCATCGCACAGCTCGGTGGTTAAGCTCTCTCTCGTCTCAATAGTTCGACGAGATCGCAATACTTTGAGGTTTCGGGATCGCACGGGGAACTCAGAAATGCTCCATTCGCTATTTCCCCAACGATGCGGATAATGTCAGCCCTGAGGGCCTCAATCTCATCATCACTGATGGTGTACCGTTCCTCGCGGATCTTTCCCTTCCCATCAGGCTCGATGAAGGCGAGGAGCCCATCCCGCGACTGATAGCGCGCATCGTCCTGCAGCGAGAGGAGGAGTGCGTAGAAGACGAGTTGGCGTTTGTATCCGCCGTTAGAGTCTTTCGTCGTACCCTCTATTTGTCCCTTTGTCTTCGGCTTTCCGGTCTTGTAATCAATGACGCGGATGAGCTTTCCGCCCTCCTCGGGTGGCGCATCGAAATCGAGCCGGTCGAGCTTGCCAGTAAGGAGCACCTCGGGAAACTCGACGAGCCCCGTCGGCAGGCGTGCTTCAAACTTCACCTCTTCGCGTGTTACGGGCGGAAGGTCCGCTCCGCAGTGTGCAAGATACAGGGTGAGAGCCTCGAGGCCGCGTGCATGGAGACGCGTGTACTCCGCGACCGTGAGTGGGAGCTTTCCAAGTTCTCGCTCGAGATACTCCTTCACGCGCGACGCACTCGGAAGCTCCTCATGCTCTGCTCGATAGCGGAGTGCCCTGCAGAGTACATCGTGGAGCGCGGTCCCGAAGAGGAGACTCTCATCCTTCGTCTCGGGTATGCGGAGCACATTCCGATAGAAGTAGTCCCAGGGGCTCTTGAGGTAGTTATTGAGGGATGTCGCCGAAAGGCCGCGCTCTGTGAGCGACGAGCGAAGGAGTGCGGCATCGATGGGAGCGCGCGTCACACGTTCCCGCATGACTCCCGCCGCATCGAACGCACGACTCTCGGCCTCGGTCGAGAGGTGCGTGATGAGCCCTTCCCCGATGTCCTCAAGGAGCAGGGTCGGCGAAAGCGGCTTCCCCTCGCTGTTCTCCTCTGCCGAGGAGAGGTAGAGTCCGCGTTTCGCTCTCGTCAGCGCGACGTAGAGGAGCTTCCGCTCATCATCAATCTCATCGAATCCCTCATCGCGGAGCTCCTTCGTGAGCGGAATCTTGAAGAAGGTCTTACGCCTCGGGTCTCCCCAATGGTTCTCAGTGAGGTGCGGGATGAAGACGTGTGAAAATTCGAGCCCCTTCGACTTATGCGCGGTCATTACCCTGACCGCGTCGGGATCGACATAGATGTAGGGCGCGGTGAGTGGGAGCGTGTGCTCGACGCGCATTCGAAAGAGCGCGTTCACGTCCCGCATGGTGGTAGTCTGTTTGATGAGGAGGAGCGTCTCGACCTCATCATAGAGCCGGCGAACGACCCGCATGCCTTCGAGCGGGTCCGTCGCCATGAGGTGCGCAAGGAGCCCGCTCTCGCGGACGAGGTACTCGAGGACCCGGTGCGGTGCATCGATGGTCGCATTCGCACGAGCACCGGTGATAACCGCATGAACTCGGGAGATTGATGCCGGGTCCTCGAGCGCGAGCGCTTCGAGCATGTCGTCACGCGCGATGAGCGAAGCGAGCGGCGTGTCGAAACTCCGCGCCCGAAAAAGCTTCACGAGATCTCCCGGAGCGATGTGCCAGAACGGTTCATGGAGCACCCGGAAGAGTGCCTCCTCATTCTCCGGCTCAGTAACTACACTCATGAGCCCCTCAATGGTCTTCGTAATGGGATGGGCGAGGATATCTGTGTCCGCGGATGCCATAACGGTGATGCCGCGCGCCCGGATGCGCGCGGCGAGCGTGTCCACTTCCCGATTGGTCCTCACGATGACAGCGATCTCGCTTCGCGGTGTGCCGCCTAGGACGAGTGACTCGACCCGCGCAACGAGCGCATCGTCCTCCACCGCCTCGTGAGCGAAGACTCGCTTTTCGATGACCCCTGATTCCTTCGTCTGTGCGCGGAGCGGCACACGGAGCGCCGCTGCTGGACTCGGTACCGCGGTGATGAGCGCGTGAGCAAGGTCGAGGATATTCTGCGACGAGCGGTAATTATTGGTGAGCGCGATACTCACGGTGTCTCTGTTACGT
>CAZFBT010000010.1:0-16182 GCA_964517185.1 uncultured Candidatus Saccharibacteria bacterium
TGTGCTAATTGCTGGTTCGTTCGCGTTCCTCGCAATTTTCTCTATGCCAGTGTATTCGCACGCATCCAATGCAGACGATTCGTTCATATCAACCTGTACAGTTGGTGGACGAATACCATCAGGGAGTGGTGTGGTGCGTATTCCACCAGATGCCCAGGACCAACGCTCCGCGTTCGACGTAACGTGCTTTGTCAAATCACCATTCGCTATGGACACAACGTTTACGGTGCGCGCTGAATCTTCTGATGGTGGACAATTATCAGACAATATGGGTATGAAGGCTGTGACGATTATGCCACCAGCATTTGCCCTGACTATTCCGTCAGAAAAAATCCTTGAACCTGGATTATACGAAATTGTGATTCGAATGGAACCGGCTTCAGCGAGTAACCTAATACGTGAATATCGATTCCCTGTCGATGTTGCCCAACTTCCCTACCCCATTCTCGCATCCCGAGGGATAGTGGCTCAAGAAGCGGCCATGATTGATTCGACTGGACAGTTGGTTCATGGTGAATTTTGGCTTATAGCTGGTGCACTGATTGTGATCGCACTTACTGTGATGCTTATGTTGTCAAAGTACACTCGGTTAAGTGTCTTTATACCTATCATATTATTAATGTCTGGCGCCTTCCTCATCATCGCGCCAAATGCTGAAGCGGGGACGTACGCTACAATTTCGGTAACGGGATGTACAATACCTACTGGTCAAAGTTACTGTACAACAGTTCTCACATGGACCACCGATGGCCTGCATGCACCAAAGATATTTCAGGAATCTGTTCTCATATCAACAGCATACTGGAACACCACTGGCATGAACCGACCGCTACAGTTTGGAACAAACAATTTCTCTGTATATGATGGCGGGACGTTTATAGCATCAGTCGGAGTCAGTGCGACTTGCGATGGAAACTCGTACTGGAACGGTACTAGTTGCGAGGCAAACCCCACAAGTTACGGTGAGATTGCTTCACCCGGGTGTCTCATAGATATTGGTGAGAGCGCATGCATTTCAACGATCGTTTGGGAAACGAACGGAGCGATTGGTCCTCAAATGTTCCATGGACTTACACTCATCGGGACTTCACCGAGCGGTAGTCAGACTCGGACCCTTGCATATGGCTCGAATAATTTCTGGCTCTTCGATGGGGTCGATCTCCTCGACGCAACCGTCGCAAACGCTGATTGTGCTGACGGACTCGTCTGGGTTTCCGGCCGATGCGTCATGGGACCAAGCCCGACCATCATATTCACGAACAATGGACCCATCACACCAGGTACGCAGGCAACGCTAACCTTCACGGTAGAGGAGTGGGAGAGTTGTGTTATCACGCGCGTTGACGATAGCACAATGCTCGGCGGAGCTATTGATGGCGATGTTGGATTCGGATCGCGTCTTTCCGATGTACTCACTGAGTCACGATCATATCGCCTTTCCTGTTCGAGCTCCATACATGGGAATGATTTCCGTGATACGACTGTTGTTGTGAATTCCGGACCGGCAACGACCCTTCTCGTTACACCAACATCGTGCGTCATTCAAATAGGAGCGAGCTCATGTGGCCCTATTGACGTCAGCTGGGCCAATGCGTCAACTCCGTCCTCGATCAAGTACACATACACGAATCCTGGACCCGGCAGTGCTGGGAACGGGACGTTCACGCTTTCGAACACAACAGATGGGAATACAACCCGCAATGCGTCGTACGGTTCAGGGAATGTGTTCTGGAACGACGACAATGGTGTGCCATCCCCAGTTGTATTTGTGACTGGCACATGCGCAGAGGGTTCAACATGGAATGGAACCATCTGCGAGGATGACGATGCTGAGGTAGTCCATGCGTGTACGAATGGGCCAGTCCCCTTGCATGCGTCACTCTACTCCGGAGATGATACAGAGCTTTCTGTTGACACATCATTCACGTATAGTCCCACGAATACGAGCGCGAAGTGCGAATATCGGTGCAATGCTGACTATCTCTGGACTGGCACGCATTGCATTCGAGGTTCACTCGACGCCGACCCCGATATGGTGTCTTCTGGTGGTTCGACCGAGCTCTCGTGGGACACCGAGAATACGAATTCATGTACTGTAACAAGTATCACTAACACAGACGCTTGGAATGGAACGAGTAACCCAGGCGTCATGACAAGTCCACTCAGCGGAGACACAACCTATGTCCTTACTTGTGACAACAACACGCTCGTGGACCACGTCACCATTGGTGTTACTCTGCAAACACCACATGGGCCACCATACCTCACAGTGAGCCAGAATCCTGTCGCCCTCGACGACGAGGTGACCCTAACGTGGGACACGAACAACAGCAACGAGTCCCTCTGCTCGCTCACCGGCGGCATGCTTGGATCGTCACATGTGCCGATACCGCTCACCGAAGAGGGTTCAGAAACTGGCTCAGTGCCAACTACGGTCAAAGCTGAGACAACCTATCGCCTCACATGCCCTCACGGTTCTGTGTCAAAAACGGTAAAAGTCATTCCGATTTCATTCGAACACTAACGAATTTATTAGAGTCTGTATACGCTGCTCCACCAATATGCTCGGCAGCAGAGACCGCACATCAGTGCGGTCTCTGCCTTGTCACAGGCGCTTCTGAGATTCTAGTGCACGGATCTCATCGCGGATGAGGGCGGCGGTCTCGAAGTCGAGCTCCCGTACCGCCTCAGCCATCTTTATCCGCATCTCACGAAGTGTCTTCTTCGGATTCTTGTCGTAGAGAGCGCGATCGATTGAGAGGAGCGTTGAGACTGCTTCGTCGTGCTCGGTTCGGAGTTGGTCGGTGATGTCTTTGATCTCTTTCGCGATGGTCTTCGGCGTGATGTTGTGCTTCTTGTTGTAGGCGAGTTGGAGGTCACGGCGGCGGTTCGTCTCATCGACAGCGTGCTTGAGGGAACCGGTTAGCTCGTCGGCATAGAGGATGACGCGTCCATTCACGTTCCGCGCCGCACGACCGATGGTCTGGATGAGTGCCGTCTCTGAACGCAGGAACCCTTCCTTGTCGGCATCGAGGATTGCGACGAGCTCGACCTCGGGGAGGTCGAGTCCCTCGCGGAGAAGGTTCACGCCGACGAGACAATCGAAGTTCCCCTTCCGGAAGTCGGTGAGTATCTCGATGCGTTCGATTGTCTTCACATCGCTGTGGAGGTACTTGGAGTTCACACCACGCTCGGTAAGGAATTCAGAAAGATCTTCGGCCATCTGCTTGGTGAGCGTCGTTACGAGCACTCGCGCGCCACTATTGATTGTTTTGACCGCATCGTCTATGAAATCCTTAACCTGTCCGCGATAGGTGCCCGCCTCGACGACCGGACGAAGATCGATTTTCGGGTCTACGAGACCAGTCGGGCGGATAATCTGCTCGACGACCTGCCCATCGCTCCCCCTTCCACGTTCGAGCTCGTACGATCCGGGCGTCGCTGACGTGTAGATACGTTGGCCGACCCGGATTTCGAATTCAGTGAAGTTGAGCGGGCGATTGTCGACGGCGCTTGGGAGTCGAAAGCCGTGCTCGATGAGCGTCCTCTTGCGGGAGCGATCGCCCGCATACATCCCCCCAAGTTGCGGGATGGTCACGTGCGATTCATCGATAACAGTGAGGAAATCCGGCGATCCGTCTCTCGTGTGTGGGAAGTATGAGAGGAGCGTCGAGGGCGGCTCGCCGGGCAAACGGCCATCGAAATGGCGTGAGTAATTCTCAATCCCGTTACAGTAACCAATTTCTCTTATGAGTGCGAGATCGTGTTCAGTGCGCCGCTTAAGCCGTTCCGACTCAAGGAGCTTCCCTTCCCTTTTGAACTTCACAAGTTGCTCCTTGAGCTCTGCCCTGATGTCATCCATCGCACGCTTTCGCTCGTCTTCGGGCGTCACGAAGTGCTTCGCAGGAAAGAGGAAGAAGACCTCGGGCTCGTCGATGATGGCGCGCGTGATGGCGTCGATGCGCTCGATGCGGGCGATTGTATCACCTGAAAATCCGAGGCGGAAGATGACGCGCTCATTTGTCGGCATGATCTCGACCGTATTTCCGACCGCTCGGAAGCGACCTGGTACAAGGTCGGCGTTCGTCCGCTCGAAGTACAAGGAGACGAGGAGACGAAGGAGGTCCGCGCGCGAGATGGCGAACCCGCGCACAAATTTCCGGTGCACCTTCTCATATTCTTCTGGTGACCCGAGCCCGTAGATGCAGGAAACTGACGCAACGACGATGACGTCGCGACGCGTGAGCAAGGCTTGCGTCGACGCGTGTCGAAGCCGGTCAATCTCCTCGTTGATCATCGCCTCTTTCTCGATGTACGTGTCAGAGATGGGCATGTACGCCTCGGGTTGGTAGTAGTCGTAGTACGAGACGAAAAAGTGTACCGAATTCTCTGGAAAGAAATCACGGTATTCCTGTGCGAGCTGTGCGGCGAGGGTTTTGTTGTGTGCGATGACGAGGGTTGGCTTCTGCACCGCCTGAATCACGTTCGCTATAGTGAACGTCTTGCCAGAACCGGTCACTCCGAGGAGCGTCTGGTGATGCATGCCGGCATGAAATCCGCGGACAAGTTCCTGAATTGCCCTCGGTTGGTCACCTGATGGACTTTTATCTGTAGCAAGCTTGAATTTCACGAGCTTAGTATAGACTCCCGTATGTACTTCGTAAAATTGACGATGAGGTGGAGGTTGTGAATGGACGCAAAGTGGGCACCGAGCATCTCTTTTGCACGAAAGAGGTGCGCAAGGTATGCCCGAGAGTAGTGGGTGCAGACGTGACAGTCACAGCCGGGGTCAGGCTTTCCGAGGTCGCTTGCACAGGCGGCATTCATAAGACTCTGCTTCCTGATGCCCTCGTGCGTGTGCACGTAGATGGTGCCGGTGCGCGCGAGGCGCGTTGGCGCGACGCAGTCGAAGGTGTCACACCCTGCCTCGACGCCCGCAATGATATCCTCCGGCTCGCCGATACCCAAGAGGTGCCGGGGCTTATCTTCTGGGAGCACTTTGTTCACCACCCGGAGCGATTCATCGAGGTCGTCCTTAGTGAACGAGCCGCCGATGCCGAAGCCGTCGAAGTCCATGCCTGCAAGCACTCGTGCGCACTTAGTGCGGAGGTCTGCGTACCGGCCACCTTGCACAACGCCGTAGATGCCCTGCGCCTTGAGCGCACGGTAGTTCCGCTTGTGCGCGAGGACGGAGCGTTTTGCCCAGCGGTGCGTCCGCTCCATCGCCTCAAGCTGGTATTCCTTCGGAGCGGTCGGTGAGGTGCACTCGTCGAACGCGACGATGATGTCGGCGCCGAGTGCCTGCTGTATCTCGATGGAGCGCTCAGCGGTGAAGCGATGGAGTGAGCCGTCGAGGTGCGAGGTGAAGGTAACTCCATCCTCGTCTATCTGACAGAGCTTTCCGTGGCTTCCAGCGAGTTCTTCAGAATAGACCGTGAGCCCGTCGCTCTGTTCGCCGACAATATCGCCGGTGGCGAATTTCGTGACGCCTTTCCCGAACGCGGCTCCGAGTGAGAACACCTGGAACCCACCCGAATCGGTCATAAGTGGGCCGTCCCACCGCATGAATGCGTGAAGGCCGCCCGCCCGCTCGATGAGTTCGTGACCTGGCTGGAGGTAGAGGTGGTAGGTGTTCGCGAGCGTTGCCTGATTGCCGACGAACTCGTGGAGGTCATCTGGTTTCAATGATTTCACGGTCCCCTTCGTGCCGACGACGATAAAAGCGGGCGTCTCAATGTCGCCGTGGGGCGTGTGCAACACACCAGCCCGGGCGAGTGACCCGGGCTTTCGCTTCGTGACCTCGAATGAGATGGGTGTGTTCGTCACTTGACCCTGAGGAGTTCTATTGCAAAGACGAGGATGGAATTTGGCGCAATGGGACCGACCTGTGCCGACCCATAGGCAAGGGATGGCGGAATGACAAGGATGCGCTGTCCTCCCTCACGCATGCCAACGATACCCTGTTCCCACCCTGCTATGACGTCGCCCGCTCCTACGGTAAACGTGAATGGTTCGCCGCGCGTATAGGAATTGTCGAACTGTTTCCCATCGGGCGTCGAACCGATGTACTCCACAGTAACTGTATCGCCCAGACCCACTACTCGCCCTGTTCCAATGCGGACATCATCAATAATCAGTTTCTCAAGCTCTCCTGTTTCGGAGATTGAATCGATGACGGCATTGCTAATTGATGCACCATTGTCCCTGTCTGTCGCAGCAATGATGGTTGCCTGCTGGGTAGGTGCTTCTGAAACAAAACTTTCAAAGCCGTTGTTTGATACGAACCGAATAGTCGCAAGTGTTACTGCCATGACTGCAACACTCATGAATATCGCAGTTGCTTCGTATTTATTGATGGGGTTCATAGATAATGATTATACCCTATAATAGCTTGACTTTTGATTGATGCAAACCTGTGTCTGATTATGGAACAGGATGGAGGTACTCGAGCGTCTGGTGGACGCTATCCATCTGTGGAAGGAGCGCTTCGAGTACTGCATCTCGAGCGCTCCCGAGTAGCAGTGCCGGTCTACTCTGCTCCTCAATGCTCGCGATGGGAATGAGCGCGTACTCAATCTTCCCACGCTGAATCGTGAACTCAACCATGAGGCCGGTCTTGACGTCATCGCTGAAATACTGGTCGAATACGAAATTCCCGAGTGAGTAAATAATAGGGCTCCCTCTGTAGTGCTCGATGGTCTGAATGACGTGCGGGTGATGACCGACGATCGTATCGGCGCCCGCGTCAATGAGCGCGTGCGCAAGTCTGCGCTCCGACTCGTTTGGGGTTTTTTTGTACTCATCGCCCCAGTGGATATACGCGATCTGCACTTCACTCTCTGTGGTGAGCGAATCGAGTGTGGTAGAGAGTGCCTCTCTGGAAGGAAAGGCATAGAGTGTGTGAAGAAAGAGAATACCGACGCGTGTATCACCGACCATGATGACCGTCGTCGTAGAGGTACGATTCAGTGGGTCGCCGCCACAGATAATCTCTTCACGTATACAAAGTGCTTGGGTATTCGATAATCCCTCCGTTCCAAAATCGAGCGCGTGATTGTTAGCGAGCGAAAGAACATCGAACCCGACATCCTTGAGCGCGCTGAAATGCTCACTGCGCACCGAGAATCGGTATGTCAGCTCTGGTGTGGGCACATGTACTTCGGGTACTGAGCCCTCAAAGTTGCCTACTGCCACATCTGCGTATGCGATACGGTCACGGAGGTACGCGAAAGGATAACCGCTTCCGTTGCTGTTCATGAGCGCCTCAACACGCCGCGCAAGCATGATATCGCCGACGAAAAGCATTGTACCGCTCACGTCCTCCTCTCGTATAGATGTGAAAGAGAACGATGGTATCTCGGGCACCCATGTATATACTCGGAAACCGCTCAAGAAAATAAGCGTCGCAAGTATGTATGCGAATTGAGTGCTATTGGCCATACAACCTCATTCAGTCTATTCACGCTTCGTGTACTGCGCGTAGAGCTCAATCATGACCGAAAAGAAGCTCATGATGACTGGACCAAGTATGAAACCGATAGGACCGAGGAGCGCGATACCACCCAAGACAGAGATGAGGATGAGAAACGGGTGAAGCGAGTTTCCTCGGCTCATGAGGTACGGGCCGATGAGGTTGTCGATGAACCCCACAGCGAGTGCTCCCCAGAGTGCGACGCCTGCGGCGGTGATGTATGAACCGTGGATAATGAGGTAAATGACTGCTGGAATGAAGACGATGGCGGTTCCGACACCTGGAATGAGCGCACCTATTGCGGCGACAGAACCCCAGAGGACCGCACGGTCAAAGCCGAAGAGCGAGAGTCCGATAGCGGTGAGGGTGCCTTGGATGAGCGCGATGGCGACGCTTCCGAGAGCGACCGAACGTACCGCGGTTGCGAGCCGTTTCACAATGATGGCATCCTGCGCATCAGTAAGCGGACTCACACGGACAATAAACGTGGTGAACTCCTTGCCGTCTCGGAAGAAGAAGAACGTCGCGATAAGCGAGATAAAGAAAAAGAAAATGGTCGATGCGGTGCCCGCAAAGATGCTCACGAGGTGTTCCGAGATGAAAACCGCTATCTGCGAGATGATCTGTGGAAGATCGATATTGAATGATGGCGCGAATCGCTGAATGAACGATTCAATATCGACAATAGATGAACTGAATGAATCAATGGTGAGTGTGTCTGCGACCGTGTAAATGGACACTGCTTCGCGGAAGAGGAATGAACCGAGGACGGTAAGCGGGAGGACGACTATGAAGATGACGATGAGGACCGATACTAAAGCTGCGAGGGTGCGGTTCCTCCTCGGCGTGACACGCAAAACCTGCTCAAAGAGTGGGTAGCAGATAGTCACTATGATTGCGGCGAGCGCGAGTGTCCCTGCAAACGGCGCTATGAGAAGCCACACGAGCCAAGCGCTCCCGATGAGGAGACTAAAGAAGAAGGCGTACTCGAGTATCTTGTGGTTGACCGTGGGCATACCGTAAGTGTATCAATTGAAGCCGTTTTTCAAAAGGCCAAGCAATGCTTGGCCTTTGAGTCACTCGAACGTCTGCTTAGCGACCAGTGTGGCAGCTTCGAGTGTACTGAACACTGCCCGTCCCGCGAGGTCGGCTGCATCAAATGTTTGACTAAAGAGTCTCGATGAAACGTACCAGAGTACGATCACCAACCCGATGGCTCTCAGCATACTGCTGTAATTGCGCGTGCATACTCTCCCCGACGATGGGAGAGCTGAAGTAATACTCAGCACGCGCAGGCACCGGGCTACGGCCTGTGGCGACTATACCACAGGTGCGGGAATTGTCGAGGTATCCCCCTTTCGTGGCACCTCGTTCGCTACAGTCATCCGCATGTGGCGTGGACAGCACAGCGGACAACCTTCCGGTGATATATCGCGGTTAATCGCGATATACAGCATGTACGAACAGTGCGTGTGCTATTGAGAAACGAGACGCATGAGGCCAGCGAGACATTCCACTACTCGCCATCACCAACCAGCGTCGTAAGCATGTTCGTGAGCTCGTCCTGGTCAAAGACGCCACGCACGTGAAGGACGATATCTCCGATACGGTCATACACGATGGTCTCCGGCATCGCGTAGCCACCTACAGAACGGTAGTATCGGTCACTTGAGTCATAGAGATACCGGAATGAGGAGTTTCGACCGGTCATATCGAGGTACGCCTCCCCACGGACGATGTCCTCACCGCGATTCATTACAATGATAGTGAGGGCATCACCGAATTGCGACGCAATCTCACCGAGCGTTCGGTGCTCCGTTTCGGTGTACGGCGACCAGCTCGCCCAAATGTTGACGATGAGCGGCTTTCCGACAAAGTCAGTGAGTGCGATTGGTGAACCGGTAGTGTCGGTGTACGGTTGACTATTCTCTGGTTCACTCGTTCGGATATCAGCATGCTGTCGAGCATAGAAACCGGTCGGAGACCGATACTCGTAGATGACGTAGGCGATGAGAGAAAAGAAAACGGTGAGCGAGAAGAACGCTAGCAGGACAGTTCGTGTGGTAAGTGGCATGTCGATGATTATACCAAAACGCGCCGGACGTGTGCCCGGCGCGCGTGCACGTCGTTCGGAGACTATCCCTTGATGAAGAGCTCGAAGTCCTCCGGTGTCTCGCCTGGAGCTGGCGGTATGAGATTGAGTTCGAGCGCACGACTGTTGAGTGTCGCGCCTATGGACGCAGCTTCGCTCGCGTCAAAGGTCACACTGAATCGCGCAGGCGTTAGAACCTGAGCGCAGAGGTCAGTGTCATTGTTGAGGACGCTGAAATCTATGGTTACCTGCTCAGGCATCGATTCGGCAATGCGTGTATCCCAGTTGAGGAGATCACACGGAGTTGGAAGCATGATCTCGCCGACGAGGGTATGGGTGCCATCGATGAAGAAGTGCTTCGCATCGATGCGTTCAAGGTACGCATAGCGGTCTTCTGCGGGTGCTTCTGGCATTGGAGCCGGCGCCGAGCTCTCCATTTCAGAACGCTTGAGGTATGCGTACGTGAACATGCCGATAACTACAATGACAAAGAGCAGAACGGCGACCGTGATGGTTCTGTTGTTCATATGGGTGGAGTTAGGCGAATAATCTTTTATTCACTATACCACATTAGAGGTTGAGTGCATTCGCACCAATCGTCACCGTGATGGTGATTGGTGCGCTCTCATCAGTCTCCTCGACGATCTCTACATCGAATCCATCACCGCCGCCTGCACGGAGCACTCGTACGAGCTCCTCTGCGGTGGATATGAGTTCAGCTGGAGCACGGACGGTAGTTTGCGTTACGACGGTTGGTTCCGTATCGAGTGCACTGACGACGTACCCGCGCTCTTCGAAGAGGAGCGCGAATGGGGTACTCGCACCGACGACCCCGCTCCCGTTGAGGAGAACGAGGTTGAAGTCCTGCTCCTGTTCTGACAGTGGCGGAAGGTCACGATCCTGGGTGTAGAGCACCTCCTCGGCATCGAGAACCTGCTTAGAATCAGTATCCGTAATGGTCACCTCATATGGGCGCGCAGGAATAGTCGCAGAACCGACATAGAGGACGAGCGCGATGAACGCACCGATAAGGAGGAGCACCGATGCAAAAAAGACGCGGTACTGTGAAATGAATCCGAACAGCGCCGTGATAACCTCAAACCCTGCACGTACGCCCGACAGGCGGGTACGGAAGTCTCGCGCACCGATAGAGAGCGGCGCGGTCACTGTTCGATATGCAGAACGTCGTCTAGGTCTCAGGTGAGCTTGTGAACTAAACTGCGCTTCTTGCTCTCTCGAAACATCGACACCTGCGAGCCGTAGCATGTGTCGCACATAGAGTCGTATCATGAGCACGATGAGAGACCCGATGACGAGTATGACACCGAGCGTGATGAAAGTCGCTTTAAACGGCAGTACCCAGAACGTTGTTTCGCCGACAACGCTCTGGGAGCCATTTTCGCCGAAGGCGAGTATAACCGATGCAGTGTAGCGGCCAATCTCGGTGAACGCAGGGTCTCCACTCCAACTGAACTTAAAATCCCGGATGCTTTTGGGGAGCACGTTCCCGAAATGTGTACGTTGATTGACTGGTATGATGCCACGCTCTGATCCCCACATATTTTTAATGACGATACTTCCCTTTGGTTGAAGGTGGACGTTGCCCTTATTCTCAAAGCGCAATGTGAGATCGACGGTTGGAACGTCATAAAAACGTTCGAGTGAACGGAACTCGCGGATAATTCCCTGTTCTATGACATCACCCTCGATACGAACGAAGAACAGCGCTGTAACGGCCTGTGAGGTCTTCAGAGCAAACGGACCTCCACCACTTGATGGCTCACTCGTACTCACGAGGATGGCAGCAAAGTGTCCTCCAGGAGGCGCATCTTCTGGAACTTCAACGAGAAATGGCACATCGACGGTCTGCTCACGTGGGATTAGATAGGGACCACGATTGAGTGTGATCCACCGCGCGAGTGAGCTTGGAGCCTCAGGATCGCTCTCGATGATGGGAATAAACCGTCCCTGCCCCAGTTCGCCTGCAGCCTCGAAATCGACAACCTCAGCGTATACGGTGAGTTCATATGGGTTCGGATTAACTACCTTCACAGAACTTTGCCACACCCCGCCGCGTTCAAGTGACAACTGGATGAGTGGTGGTGTCACTGATAGACTTTGAGTTTGTGCGTGAACGTAACTGTTTCCGAAAGAAAACAGTGCGAACATCAAGAATATGAATGGGTGCATGGAGCGTTTCATTGTTGCGTGAGATCGATGTCGTGTTCCTTTTTCTCTGCGGTGTGTTCATTGCGGACCTTGAATGAAATCAGCTCAGAATCTTCGACATCATCGGTATCAACATACCGTTTGTGGATGAGTATGGCACCCACCGTGACGATGACCGCGAGAACCGCAAAGACTATGAGGACCGTTGTGAGTGGGAAGACATAGAAGTACGTTGTATCCTGCATTGATGCGAGCTGCGCGCCACCGTACTCGACCGAGAGGTGCGCGCGGTACTTACCGAACATTCCCTCTGTCGGTACTGTTGCGCTGAACGTGTGTTCTCCACCTGGGGGAATAACCTCGTTAGCTTCATTCACCCGTAGTGCACTCACCTCACGCCCTCGCGTGTCATAAATGATGATGTCGCCGGTTGGAACAAGGGGCTCATCACCCGGGTTTGTTATCGAGTACACCGCAGCTTCATTGCCTGTCTTTGTTATAAAACGGTCGATGAAGAAGCGTGAGAGTTTGAGCAGCGAGCGACGGTCGTCCTCTATGGTGACTGTGACGATGGTGCCGGGCGCTACACCACGCTCCACCATGTTTCCTGCCTCATCTGTGTTGCGTCCATACCCGAAACCAATGAACGCGTGATAGACGCCTGGTTTGGGGTTTGGATTTACACGAAGTGTAAGATCGACAGTCGCTGTACCGCCCAAGGGGAGATCAATCCCCTTTCGGCTTATTTCAAGCCATGCGGCGAGCGATGCAGTTCTATCGCTCATGACCGGCGGAAGGAACTCCTCTATGGTGCCACCTTCTGTGAGCGAGATGTTGTTGACCGAAGGAAAGATTGTGACGGGCTGTGTGCCCGTGTTTGTTATCGTGATGGTTCTCGTGATGATGTCACGTGGCTCTGCAGTCAAATCGATGATCAGAGGTGCAACGCTGTACGAGGGTGCAGCACTCGCAAAGTTCACGCTCATAAGCACAGAAATGGAAACGACAAAACCTATAAGGACGGCATAGAGCGATCGTCTATTAGAATACGGGGACAGATACATACGTAATATTAGTCTCATAGAGGCCTGCTGCTTGCAACTCCCGTACTAGCAACCTGAAAACAATGTCGGTCGATTCACCAGAAACAGGCTGAGCACTGAATGCTATCTCGTCGAGCGTCGTGGTGCTTAGCCGCGCATACGTGTCGAGTGGAGAGAATCGGGTTGAGCCCCCTTCGAGGGTATCATCTCCTGTGTGGTATCCAAAACAGCTCGGAGCTGTGCCTGCACAGCCCGTCGCCCACGCGGATGGGGAAGCATTTGTTCCGGTAACTTGAGCAAGAACTGTACCACCGGAAGAAGTGATTTCTCCAGGCATGGTCATGTAGAGCTTGTAACCTTCAGTACCGTTCGCGTCAACTGATACTCGGTACGCGCCCTCGACGAACGTATCGAGTGGCATAGTACCAAAATTGATGCTCGTCGGTGTCGTACTGATGTCGGTTGTTACCCCCTCAATCGATTCACCCGACGCGACTCCTTCGACTGAGAATGTGAGCTGTGCTCCTTCTGTCACGAGTGAGGGGTAGGACTCGCCCATGTTGGGGGTAACGGGAAGGTTATAATTGAGGTCATACAACCTGAAGTAGTATACGAGATTCACCCGGGGATATGCAGACTCGATGGTGAACTCGTACTCCGCTGCTGCAGAGTTTTCGTGTCGGTATCCAGTCTTGTAGGCTGGCGACTCGTTGTGGGTACCACACCCATCCCCGATAGCACCGGTACACGCATCAGCGTCGGAAAGCGTCTTGGTAGTGATGACGGCGTTGTCGGTACCTGCTCCGTCGGCATAGCACCACGTCGAGGTCGCAACGCAGGTCGAGGTGGCCACCACATCATGGACGGTAGAGAAATCTGCGTATTCAGAATATTGGAGTTTGAATCGGACATCAGCCTTACCGGTGTTCTTTGTCTCCTTGACGGTGACTCGAAGTTTTACGAGCTGGTCATTCGCGATATCAATTGGGGCTACGTTTTCGTTAGCAAGTGGAGAGGACGGAGTTTCATTCTCTTCATCGTCATACCATCGCCAGTTCTGGGTTCTTGGCAAATAGCTTGCGGTACGGAGTTGTGGGTACTGGAGGTATCCATCGAGGAGTTCACCGGTCGAGTTGATCATACGAAAACAATAGTATGATTCTGGTACTGCTCCATTCTGCTCTACAATCCAGTCATACTCAATATCACCGCCGTCAGGGACTGAGTAGGGATTAATTGCTGAATCATTTTCTTCTTCGAGCGTTCCAGCCCTGTCGAGTGCACCGAGCGAGACTGAGAGGAGGAGATCCCCCTCTGTCGGCGGGTTCGTCGAGAGCGGATTACCGTCTGTCGTCCCCGCGGCACTCACACCTCGCCAGACGGTGCTCGATGCGCTGTTCCCCAAGGTAGACCAATTGGACTCAGAAATCGCAGAGCACGTAGACTCACGGAGGCCATACTGCAACCTGAACGCACGCGTTGATGTCGGGAAGGTTGCGTTACCGACACGGAGCGACATACGGATGCGTATCTTCTCTCCCTCACCGAGTGGCTCATCAGTCTCGGTGAGCACCGTGTTTTCACCGAGGTCGCTGCCACCGAGCGGCCAGGGGTCGGTTGGTTTAAGTGCATCATTGTGGACGAAAAAGCGATAGTAGTTTTGCCGTATCGCGAGTCCGGCAGTCGGCCATTCAACAATCTCTGTACGGAATGTGAGCCTTTGCGAAGTGTTGCTTCGCCATATCTCATAGTGAGTGGATGAAGCAATGAATGCTCCCGCAAGCGACGAGGGGAAGGTGGCCGTTGTGCCAGCACCGCGACCATTGATAAATATAGAAGCATTTGTTCTGTCATCGAGTGTTGTGTTGTTCTCAAAGCTGAGCGTGATAGGCGAGCCACCACCGGTCGTGTCATAGCTCGATGTCGTCACATTCATTGCACCAGAAGTGACCTGCGTGTTCTCGATGACCCACGCGACCGAGGTCTGACCAGTCGAAGTACCCGCTCCTGACTCGAGGTAGTATGACACGTAGCCAACGCTCGAAAGCCACACCTCGTGTCCGTATTCGTCCATACCGGTGAGACCTGGACCAACGCGCTTCTGCGTGTGGAGAAAGGTGCGCGAGAGGCTCCCAACTGAGGTAATCGGTTCAGTCTCGGTGGTCCCCGCATTCTGATAGGTGTGTTCTCTTCGCTGAATGATCCAATTCGGACCAGTGAATTCAACGACTGCGTAGCTGATGATGGTCGCTTCCCCGCCTGAATCACCACGCCTGAACGTTGGACGGTCATTTGCCGCGTCCCAAGCAGAGGTCGAGAGCCCAAGATTGTAATCGAACCGACTCGTATTCGGGTTATGTTGTCCTGTAATGAACACGACAACATCGCTATCGTCGGTGATTCCAGTGATGGAAGTTCCCGTAGCAGTGATCTCGGAGGTGCTGTAGGTGACAAAGCTTTGACTGCGAACGACCATCTCGTTATCTGAACCAACAATGCCGATGAACTCGACGATCTCCCAAGAGACACGAGTGTTGCCGGAGGTCCCCGACCGCGCGAACGTCACCGACGTCTCGATGTTCGAAGCGTTCTGGATGTAGACGGTCACATCGTCCGCATTCTGGTTTGCAGCTCCACCGCTGTCACCCGCGCCCGTGTTGTGAATATTGATGATACGAATGAACGCGCTCGTCGAGGCAGAGGGAGGATCGTAATCGATTCCTGCGACGAGTGTGTGCGTCGCGCCGCTCATGGTGAAGGTATTACTCTGAATCTCAAAATCGCGTCGTGGCGAGGTTCGGAGCTCAGGATAGACCGAGTACGAATTGAGGTTCCTTCCGTCGGTGGTCAGTCTAAAGCAGTACGGTATGTCATAGCCAGCATCAATGGAGGGTTCGATGGAGAACTCCATTTCAATGAATTCCGAGGATGTAAGCGTCGTCGAGGCAACAGTTGCGGATGTATCCTTGACGCCAGCGTTCGGAGTCTTGAACGTCTTCAATCCTGGGTTTGAGACACCGCCGAATGATGCAGTGACATCAGTCGTGTCACTGCCGTCGTCCAAGTTGATGGAATCGTGGAGTGAGAATGCCGCACCAGCGCCCCCCACCTTTGTCCACTGGCTCACATTCGTGCAGGTCGACACCTTCGTGCCGTACTCGAGAGTGAAGGCGCGCGATGGCGAGGTCGCTGAACCCTCATTCGACACCTGTAGGCGTAAACGTACGGGTGTAAGCTGGGCTGCGTACGTAATAGGGGTATCCTCGAGGCTATTTGTCTTCGAGGTCGCCCCCGCTTCGTTCCCGTTATCGTTCCTCCAGTGATAGTGCGACTGGGTGAGTTCCGCACCTTGAAGTGTTGTTTCACTGTCAATGTCGAGTGGGGTCTTCGGGCTCACCGTGCCGTCG
>CAZFBT010000011.1:0-2578 GCA_964517185.1 uncultured Candidatus Saccharibacteria bacterium
TGAGGTCTGCGGGCGCGAGTGAGATGACAACCTTATGGTTTTCACTCTTCGGCGATGTGAAGCCTGAGTGCTTGATGGCGCTCCCGATGCGGTCGCGCGCCTCCTCGACTGCTTTCCCCGGTAGTCCGACGATGGTGAATGCATACAGACCCCGCGAGAGGTCTGTTTCAATGGTGACGACTTCTGCACCGAGGACCGAAGGTTGTGCCGCGAAGACTCGTGCGATTGCCATACACCTTCCTCTCACATCGCGAGCGATGATTCTTCGTCCATGTGCGCTTTGTCGGTGCGCGCCGCCGGATTCGCGTCGAGGCGATCTACTTCTACGGCACCGCCACACACCTCGCAGGTGCCGAAGGTTCCCTCCTCGAGTTTCTTGAGTGCACGTGTGAGGTTATTGTAGCGGGTCTCGAGTGTTGCGACGAGCGCAGCGCGCTCACCCCAGTCCTCGGCAACGTCTGCGACCATATCAGTGTCTGGTTCGTCTGGATCGACGCCCTCGGGTACCGCAATCCAATCCTTTGGATTCTCTGGATTATGAATACCGACAGTCTTCAGTTCCTCTGTGAGCTCGCCGAGCTGTTCGGTGAGTACTGTCTTGTAGCGATTCGTATCGAGTGTCATAGGTGTTGAGTATAGCACATTACCTTATTTCAGGCCGCTAATGAGCGCGGAAAGAGCTTCAGTCGAGGTTGTGATGACAATGAGCGTCCGGTTGAGGAATGCGTAGATGAGCCGCTCCTCGCCCTCCTCACCGTAGAGTATGCGAATGGAACGATTGTCCTTGAGTACATCAGAAAAGCGCGGAGGTGTCGACTCAGGTGTGCCCGGAGTACGCGATGCGGTCACTGGCGTGCCGAAAAGCGGTGCGAGATCCTCACTCAGGTATGGTTCCCAGGCGAGCATTCCCGCGAAGCCGCTGTCGAACGTATCAGCCTTCACAATGAGGAAGGGCTCATTTTTTTGCGTGGTAACACTCCCGACCATGACAACCTGATCAACTTGCCGGACAAGAGAAGCGGGGGCACGGGGAGCAAGGAGTGGCATGAGCTCGGCTGCAGTGAGTGCTTCAGGTCCTCGACTAGTTTCTCGTACCGGATAATACTGCATCATGCCGTTTGGCGCGGACCGAATTTTCTCTGCAAAACCGGCAAGAAGAACTTGTCGAGAAAGCGTTTCGGTAATAGGGAGCGGTTCTGCGTTAATCGTGAATCCAGAAAGTGTGATCGGGGCCATTTCGGGTGGCGTATCGACGGAGAGGAGTTGTGTTGCGGAGTAGATGCCTGCAATGACGCCAAGAAGAGCACCGACAATGACAACGCTGAGGACTGTCGTTGTGTTGAGGAATGTGAATGAGGGAAGTGCGAGCTTTGGAAGCCGGATATCATTCACGAGTTCTTCCCGGAGACTCGGCCTCGCGTGGGTACTGGGTAGCGTAGAGGCGACTGCCGAGGGCTCTGGGACCGTACTGACGGGCATCTTGCGAATGGCGGGGGGTGCGACGGGCACTGGAGGGGGTTCCCTGCGAGGGGGCGGTGGCGCGAAGGGTGTTTTCTCTGGCGGAACTTCGTGTCGAGGTTGTGGCGGCGGCTCGGTGCGCACCGCTGTCGGTTGCGGTATCTTGAGCGATGGACGTAGAGACGTGTTCGCTGCCGATGCCTTCAATACAGGTCGGAGGTCCGCATGCCTCTTGATCTCGGGAGCGATGCGCGGCCCGTCGGCCTTCACAGGCGTCTCTCGCTTCGGTGGAGGTGTGAACGTGAACGCATCTGCATTATCGTGATGTATGCTCGTGGCATTGCCATATCCAATGGTTCGAGATTCAATGCTCGGCGCGACGGTGACATCGCGGAGATCAAGAGTCGGGAGATTCTGTGGTAGCGCATCGCGCATCGTGTCTGCGGCCTTCCCGTCATCTATCGTGTGTGTCCAGGAGGGTGTTTGAGGAATTGTCTGAGCAGGCTTTATGAAATAGGGCTTTCCTGTGACCTTCTGTGCATCCTGGGTCATCGTTTTTATCTTCTCGACGACAATGTGGTGGTCGTCTCGTGGCGCCTGTTTTGTGTGTTGCGCTGCCTCAAGGATGACCTCCTTTCGCTTTTCTGGTGTTTCGATGAGTGGTGGCTCCTCTGGTTTGAGGGTCTCAAGTTTTTCCACGACACGGTCGAGCTTCGTTGATGTCTTCCCCCACCATTCATCGAATGCCTCAGAGAGTATGCCTGTGAAAGAAGCTGTACGCTTCTTACGATCGGTCACGATAGTGCCCGCATCGAGCCCCTTCGTTCCGAACGCATGCCCCACGTCGAAGACGTCATCGTGGTTGCTCAAGATAGAGTCTGATGGAGCTGTCTTGGATACTGGCTCTGGCTCGTGCATACCTTTTTTCCCAGGTATTGGATTGAATGTCACACCAAGATCACCATCGCTCGTGTCATGGTCACTAAGTTTCTTCACACCAGGAAGCTTTGGCACGTGAATATCATTGCCTGCCATTGTCTTAATAGTATGGCACACAATATAAAAAGTGCGCCCACATTCTGTGGGCGCACTCCACCCACACACGCCTCCAGACCCCCGT
>CAZFBT010000011.1:2588-16006 GCA_964517185.1 uncultured Candidatus Saccharibacteria bacterium
TTTTTTGGAATCTGCGAGAAGTGCAAAAAGTGATTTTTTTGGAACAAAATATAAAACGGGCCCCCAATTTGGGGGGGCCCACTCCTCCCTCACACGCCTCCAGACCCCCTTGGGGTGGGTGTGTTCCCGCGTTGGGGTGGTGTGAGACCCTTTCGCTTCGCGAAATCAGGATCGATCTTCTTGATGGAGAGGCCTATCTTGCCCTCCTCAATCTTCGACACGATGACCTTTACTTTCTCGCCGACCGCAAGGATGCCACTCAGGTTCTCGAGGCGCCATGGAACAATCTCGGAGATATGGATGAGACCCTCAGTCTCGCTTGAGAGACGCGCGAAGGCACCGAAGGTAGCGATGCGCGTCACCTCGGCTTCATCAATAACTTCACCGACCTCGAAGACCTTCGTGAGTGCGGCAATGCGTGCCTGCGCACGCTCCGCGGTGCCGTTCTTCCCAGTGATGTAGACAGTCCCATCGTCTTCGATGGTTATCTCATCAACACCAGTCTCCTCTCGGATACCGTTGATGGTCTTGCCACCCGAGCCGATGACGAGGCCTATCTGGTCGGGAAGAACCTTCATGATGACGATCTTCGGTGCGCGTGGCGAGATATCAGGGCGCGCTGAGCTGATCTCCTTTTCGATGACGTCGAGGATATGTATTCGCGCGAGCCGAGCCTTTTCAAGTGCTTCTGCGAGGATGCGAACTGGCACACCTTCGACCTTCACGTCCATTTGGATGGCGGTAATGCCCGTGCGAGTGCCGGCGACCTTGAAGTCCATGTCACCGTGCTCGTCTTCGGGACCCTGGATATCAGTGAGGAGCGTGTAGGTCTCATGGTCTCGCATCATGAGACCAGAGGCGATGCCCGCGACCGGTGCCTTGATGGGGACGCCTCCATCGAGGAGCGCGAGAGTCGAGGCGCAGACGGAACCCATCGAGCTTGAGCCGTTCGAGGCCATGGTCTCAGAGACAAGGCGGATGGTGTACGGGAACTGGAGCTTCGGAGGGATGACCGCGGCGAGTGCCTTCTCGGCGAGTGCCCCATGCCCTATCATGCGCCGATTCTGCCCGCCAATGCGCCCCGTCTCACCGACCGAGAACGGCGGGAAGTTGTAGTGGTGCATGAAATGTTTCTTCGTGTCGTTTTCTTCGATGGTGTCGAGTATCTGCGCATCGTCGGGGCCACCCAAGGTGAGTGCGGTGAATATATGCGTCTCGCCACGATAGAAGATACCCGAACCGTGGAGTGCGGGCGAGATGCCACCCGCCTGGGCATAGAGGGGACGTACCTCGTCGAGTCCGCGACCATCAGGGCGCTTCCCCTCGTCGATGACGCCTCGGTGGAGCGCCGCATCGACCTCGTGCTCGAAGTATTCTCCCGCGAGTGCGCTGTCAGCGTCAGGGAGTTCTGACGCGAGGAGTGTAAGCCACTCTTTCTTGAGCGCATAGAGGTGCGCCTTGCCGGAGCGGTTCGAGAAGAGGACCTCTGCGAGCGTATCTGCGAAGCGCTCTTTGAAGAGCGCGCGAACGGCATCGTCGGGCTTGTCGACCACGACAACTCGTTTCTCCTTCCCGATCCTAGCGATGATATCCTTTTGGAATTTCTCGAGCGCGGTGTTGATCTCGGATGCTCGCTCGAGGGCGCGCACGACCTCGTTCTCAGTGACCTCGAACCCTGCCGTCTCAATCATGTTGATGCTGCCATCTTTCCCGCACGCGAGCACCTCATAGGAAAGGACACCTTCTTCACGCTCGAGGTAGGTTGGATTGATGACGAGTTCACCCGCATCGTTCCGTCGACCGATGCGGACTGCGCCAACGGGACCGTCCCAGGGGATGTCAGAGACACCGAGTGTGAGCGACGCGCCGATGACCCCGAGGACATCGGGGTCATCGGCGCCCATTGCGAGGACAGTGATGACAACCTGGACCTCATTCCGGATGCCATGGTCGAAGAGCGGGCGGACGGTTCGGTCGACGATACGCGCTGCGAGGACCGCGCCGTCGCTCGGCCTTCCCTCGCGTCGCGCAAATCTACTTCCGAGTATCTGACCAGATGCATAGAATCGTTCTTCGAACTCGACCGAGAGCGGGAAGTACCCCATACCTGCCTTCGCCTCCTCTCCCATGACCGCGGTCACGAGCACGACTGTCTCGCCCATGCGCACAATGCATGACCCGCTCGCCTGATTCGTAAGATTGGTAAACTCGACGGTGAGTGTCTTTCCACCGACTTCAGTGCTATACGACTGTCTTTCCATAGTGTGTCGCTAGTGAGCGGCACGAATTTTAGATTTCAAACTGCGTGTGAGGCGCTTGAAACCCACCTATCCGGGCCGCTTCTGATAATGTGGTGAAGTGTACCCTCTTAGTGATAGGAAATCCAGTAGATTTGCGTAAGGCACTTAATGCCCGCACAAGTATGTGAAGTCATTTTCCTACTTGGTGTGAGACGGCATTTGAACCACCAAATCTCTAACGGGGAGTACCCCGTACGAGCGATGTTGTGAAGGTTGATACAAAAGCACCCTGCCTGTAAGGAGGGGTGCTGAATGAAAGAGTCGCTAAAGCGTATCCGTATCAGTGCCGACGACACGCTGGGGTGATTTTCGGCCCCGGCTTATGATGCGCGACCCGATGAGGAAATCGCGCGGGCTCTCATCCATGTCGATGAAGTCATCGACTGCCTCACGGAGACGAGACGAACAAGAGCGCCCGAACGCGATACACTCTACCTGGCAGCCATTCCCCTTGAGGTACTCGACGAGGGGCACGAAATCGCCGTCGCCGGTCGCGAGCACTATGGCATCCACTTTCTCAGAGAGTTTGATGGCGTCAATGGCCATACCGACGTCCCAATCGGCTTTCTTTGCGCCACCGAAGAATATCTGTAGGTCCTTCGTCTTCACCTCGATACCGATCTTGCCGAGCGCCTCAAAGAATGACTGTTCCTCACCGCTCTCGGTGGTGACGACGTACGAAATCGCTCTGATGAGCTTACGGTCGCCGAGCGACCGCTTCACGACTGCGTCGAAATTGACCTTCGAGCGATAGATGTTCTTGGCGCTATGATAGAGGTTCTGTGTATCAATGAAAATCGCGACCCGCTGCTCCTTATGCTTTACAATGGTCATAAAAATACTGTATATGAAAAATTATTAAAATCTCCTGTCTGAACTCCTGAAAGGTGCTTCCTCGGAAGTATACCAACAAAGGGATTCGAGTGTGAAATCTGCCGCGGCCCGTGGGCCGCGGCAGATATTTCCACCCAGTTACTTCTTGAGGTCGAGCTTCTTCACGATGGCTTTATATGCCTTTTCGTCCTTTCGCTCGAGATACTTGAGATGCTTCCGTCGGTCGGCGACCATCTGGAGGAGGCCGCGGCGCGAATGGAAGTCCTTCTTGTGCTTCTTGAGGTGCTTCGAGAGCTCGTCTATCTGCTTCGTGAGGAGCGCAACCTGTGCTTCCGGCGAACCGGTATCGCTATCATGCCGTCGCACCTCGCGGATCGCGTTCTCTTTCTTTCGTTTCGTAAGCATACTGTTTAAAAACGCGTCCTCATGTGTAGATACCCACACGGACGCCGTTAACCCATAACCTGCGAAGGTTATTGCTACTTTACCACAAATTGACTTCATTTGCAACCCCTGCTCTGGTGTTTGGGCGAAATGAATGTATGCTTTCCATGGACCTTTCGATGGGGAAAAATGGAGCATCCAACAGCGGTTCCGCAGCCACAGAACTTCAGAAACTGGGGAATTGGTCGCACGGTGCAGGTTTGATTGCATCATTGAGTTCATGTCAGGTTTCATCGATGAATTGGTACGTTAACACGATGTGGACGTAAGAAAATCACGAGCGCACCTCGCGCATAAAGCTGGTTGCATCGTCTATGAGGCTGACCTGATACATTCTCGGCTACAGCGAATGCTCCGCATCTCGAGACAGCACATGTAAGGACTCCGTTCTCGATGGTCCCCTCTTTCTGAGGACGAACCTGTGGGTGGCTTACGCCCTCGCTTGTGCACTTGGTCTCATTACATGCGCCACAGTTCCCTGCTAGCATAATGTACGGACGATTTATTGATTGGAGGTTGCCATGAAGGAATCGTACTTACGCCAACTTTCACCAGAGGACTTGGCAAAAGCTCTTGCATTACGTTCAGATGAGGAGCTGAGTCACTTCTTCTCAGCACTTGCACGAAGGCTACAGCTGATTCGAAACCCGGACAACGCATTCCCGTCCGACAGGCGATCGAATCTCGATGCGCGCATCATCGAGAAACTCGTCGATTGCAGCAACCACTTCAAGTACGAGTCGAAGCGCTGCGGTCAGATGTCTGGGAGAGAAGTCGGAATCGGTCCACACGAACCCGCCTTGTTCACGAACTGGTGAGACCGTACCGCCACAGAGGCCACTCTGCGGCGGTTTTCATATGAGATTTCTTCCCTCGACGCTTACGCGGATGCCGCTGGTCATTCGGTGAGTATCACTGTAGTTTCAAGTCCTTGTCGTATGACTTCGAGGTCTGTGGCGCTGTAGGAGTTGCCGCGCAGGTCGAGCGTTCGTAACTGGGTAAGGTTACCGAGCTCATACGGGAGTCCAGTGAGCTCATTGTTTGAGAGATCAAGCACTTCGAGTTTTGAAAGCTGTCCAAGCTCTGCCGGGATGTTCGTCATGCGGTTATCCGACAGGTCGAGCACGCGAAGATTCGCGAGCAGTCGCACCTCTGCCTGGAGCGAGACGAGGTCATTTCCCGAGAGGTCCAGTATTTCGGTATTCCTCCGGTCGAATTCTGAACGCGGCACCTCGCGGAGTCCCTGGTTGCTCAGGTCGCGCGTAACACCCACTGGTGCACTTGGGGTCTCTGTCGCATCCTCATCCTCTCGGTCAGGTGTTGTCTGTGGGGATTCGGCGAGTGGGGCCTCAGAGGTCTCGTCGGTCGATTCGGGAGCAACCGTGACATCGGAACGGAGGAAGTAGCCTGTCGCACCTGCTCCAAGGACGAGAAGCAATAGCGCAATTGCTTTACCGAACGTCGTCATAGCACCATTATGCGCTTCTCGCAACGAAGCGCAACGAAGCGCGAGTCACTGAATGCCAAGCGTATGCATGTACCCCGTGATGCAGTGCTGGGTGAAGTCGATGCGCTGGGTCGGTTCGCTATCCCCCGTGAGGAACCCACCGCGAGCGCGCGCTCCGTTCGCGAGTTCTCGGAATGCGAGCGTCCCCGCTTCGGAGAGGACGCGTACGCGGTCATGGTCGGTGAGTTGGAGCGCAAGGTGATTCCGGTTCCGTGTGTCGAGTTCTCGCTTGAGGTCATCCCAGAGCGCGGCTTCCACATTCCCCCGCATGAGCGTGAGCGCGCTCGCAAGCCCTTCGGCGTAGGCACAGTAATTACGCGTGCGCCCCGTGAATGCCAGTGCGGTCCCGATGCGCCATGTCGTGAACTCGCGTCCGTAGGTGCTGAGTGTCGGATCGGGCGTCGTTCGAGCGCGCTCGACGAGCGCGGCCATCATCCAGAGGTAGAGGTTTGGGTCAAACGGTTCTCTCATGAGGTACGTGAGCGCACGGTCGGTCGCGGCGCGTGCTTCAGTACTCTCGGCGAATGCAGCGTAGCGTTCAAGTGCGAGGAGCGCCTCGCCGTTACTGAACGGTGATTCAGCGTCGGGCTGTGTTCGACCCTCGACGAGGTGTACGTTTCGGAAGCCGCCGTTCTCTTTCTGCATCATGAGAATGAAGGTGACGTAGTCGTCGATGAGCGGGCGGTGTGCTCGCGCGTGCGCTGGATCGGCTTCTGCGAGTGCAATGAGTCCCAGAAGGACGAGACTCGTCGCACCGAGCTCGCACCTAAGACCCGATGAAGACTGGGTCACGCACCGTATGTCTTGCCCCACAAGCTCGTCCGGCCTCGATTGCGCCTCGAAGAAACCTATCGCGCGCTCCATTATAGGCGCGACCCCGTAGGGGTCGCGCCTGTCGCGGCGAAGTATTTCGCCCAAAGCGTAGAGTGCACCCGCCTGCCGCACGATGTTGTCGCGCTCGAGGTACATATCGTCGTACGGCGCATACTCGTAGCGGAAGTGGCCATTCGTTTCCTGTGCATTCCTGAACCACTCGACCCCTGCACGTATCGAACTACGAAGTTCGTCATCAGTGAGCGCGCGTGGATCACTCCTGAAGGTGCGGTTGAGGTATCGACTGAGTGCAAAGAGCTGGAGTTCGATGGCCTCGAACTCATTCTCTGACGCGGCCTGCACGAAAGGCGCTACATATGAAGTAGCCATCACAAAGACAAGGAACACAGAGAGCAGAGGGCGCATTCGTCGCATATTCACTCGAAGAATATAGGTATCTCGAGCGCGTCGTCATTTTCGGGGAGGCCGGAGGGGTTGTCCTTCTGGAGGATGATGGCGCCTCGGCGATAGGGCGTGTCAGCGGGTAGGTCATACGAGACGGTTGCCGTGAACGGCACGAATTCCTCGGTCATCCACTCATCCTGTGCGGTCGCATACCCTTGCCCGATGATGCGCCCGTCCCAGTCGACGATAGTGATAGGAAATGTCGCCTCGAAGTACCAGTAGCCGCGGGCCTTGCCACTCACGGTGACGGGCGAGGTGATGGTGCTGTCTCGAGCGGGTGATTCAAGCACGATGAGGTCCTTCTTCGATTCTATGTACGCACCCACCTCATCGACAACGATCGGTTCGGGGCATGGGGCGAACTCGCAATTCGGGCCGACACGGCCGACCGCTGTGCCGTCGGGGCAGAGCATCGCGTCCGCGGTGCAGGCCACAGGTTCAGGGGGCGCATCACTCGTACCCATGACCGAATAGATGAATCCGGCTATCACGAGCACGAATATGACCATGATGAAGAAGTTCGGAAGTTTCATACACCAAGTATGCGCCATTCGACCGGGTTTGCAATACTGGCGCCATTCCTATTTCCTGAAACGGGCGTACAATGGTGCAACGTGGTTATCCACCTAATATTTTCATATGGACGAACCTAACACCCAGAGCGGGTCCCCAAGCGGGACCACGCCGCAGGCCCAGAGCTCATCAAACAAGAAGTGGCTCATCATCGTCATTATCATCCTAGTTGCACTCTTCCTACTCGGGAAGCTTTTCTCACCCGAGCGCATGGTCGAGCGCGCGCTCGAACAGGCGACCGGAGGTGATGTCGACATCGACATCGGCCGCGACGGCACAATGGAATTCACAGGCGGCGATGGCGAATCAGTGCAGGTTACCGCAGGTGAGAGCGTTCGATTACCTGAAACGTGGCCTTCGTCGGTACCGGTCTTCCCTGATGCGACCATCACGTACACGGGTACGGTGAACACGCCCGAGGGCTCGACCGGCCACACGCTCACCTTCACGACCAGCGAGCCCGCGTCGGCGGTCGCCTCGTTCTACGCTGATGCTCTCGCGCGCGACGGGTGGACCGTGGTCGCGAACTATGCGACTGGCGATGGAGCGATGATATCTGCGACCAATGCCGAGGAGGAGGGCGCGGTCGTCTACATCGGTTCGAGCGATGGCGAAACCGGGGTCACGCTCACCGTCGAGACGAAGTAGGCATCGGTACGTTGCGCGCAAAAATCCGCGGCCTCTGCCGCGGATTTTTGCGCGCCGTTCACTTGTCTTTGCCCCGTTTTCGCTCCTCCTCCTCTACCCACTCTTCGCCGTGCCCGAAGTAGTGCGCAACCTCGTGCCAGATAGTGTTGTGGACACACGCACGGATGTCCTCATCGTGTTTGTACGTATCGAGAATGGGATTCTTGAAGATAGTGATGGTATCCGGCATGAGCGGCGACTCGTTTCCCCGCTCGACGAGCGGCACTCCCTCGTAGAGGCCAAAGAGTGTTTCACCGGAGAGGAGTCCCTGCTCTTCCCGCTGACGTTTGCTCGGTTCATCCCTCACGAGGAAAGCAACGTTCACGATTTCCTTACGCACCCATTCGGGGAGCGAAGCGATTCCCTCATGCACGAGCTCATGGAATTGTGCATCCGTCATAGCGTGTTTTGCTCTTGTCTTCTAGCCCTCAATCTTGAAACTATGAACCACGCATAGGCAATGATGAGGAGTGCGATGTTTGAGAAGAAGATAGCAGGATGTCCCCAACTTACTCCGTCAAAGCGATACTCGGAGAGCGGCCAGAGAAATGGTGTCGGAAAGAACTCGACGCCATGGGTCGGAATGTCAATGAGGATGTGGAGTCCCCACGCAGCCATTGGATAGCAAGGTTTCTTTTGCCAGAGCCAGACGACGATAAAGACAATAGCAAACACCACGAGGCTGTGGGTCAGGTTATAGAGTGTATCGATATACGAAGGAATACTCGCGAGGTCGGGTGGGCCGCGGTGGTCAAGCGCAAGGTTGCCGGTGAGGAGCCGCTCGAGGAAGAAGATGCCAAACGAGAAAAAGTCAGGTGCTATGCCAATAAAAAATGCAAGCCAGAATGCCCTTTTAGTTTTGCGACCGAAGGCAACACTTCCCCAAAGGCCATGTGAAATGATATCCATCGGGTGAGTATATCATTTACCCACTTGTTCAAAATGCGCGATACTTGCTGTTCCGAAGCGAGGGTGACTAGATGACATCGAGCCGAGTAAGTGCATACCCGACCCACAGGACGAGCACGAGGTAGTATAAGGTCCAGCCGCGTGTCACGGGAAGGTAGCGCGCGAAGAATGCGTACCTTGCATTGAATGATTCTCCGCGTCCGCTCCACGCGATGAAGACTGCGAAGATCGCGTCAAAGAATGCGAGATAGAAAAGAGCGGCTTCGAACGAAACTTGCATCCATACAGTATATACGCACTCGCGTTACTGTGTGAAAGAATCTTATTCACTGTGCGTACCAATCCATGCCCCCAAGAACTGTTGCCTCATTCAAAATTTTTCTTATCATAGTGCTGTTATCAGTACATTCATACGTATAGATTTCATATGGAAACTACTGACATCCCCACTAAACCACAGAGGGCACCTTCGCTGGAGCGACGAATTCCAGCGAAGGTGATGTCCCTTGTCGGGATTACCCTGCTCTCGTCTCTCGTATCAGCGTTCACCGTTTGGCTCATTTTCACGTATGTGCCCGATCGTGTCCCAAAGGTCATATTTACACTAGAACCCTCCCCGCTTGCGCCCCAGGAACAGGCCGAAGTCCTCTCATCAGCGACCATTCCCGACATGGTCGAAAAAACCGCGCCAGCAGTTGTCTCAGTTGTCATATCAGCCGACGTTCCCATCATCGAACGGTACTATGAAGAGTACAATCCTTGGGGTGGTTTCTTCGGGAACTTTGGCTTCCAGGTACCACGCGAGCGGCAAATTGGCACCGAGAAACGCGAGATAGGCGGAGGTACAGGCTTCTTCGTTTCACCAGACGGATACCTCATCACGAACAAACATGTGGTTGATGAGGAGGGCGTAGACTTCTCAATCGTCATGAATGACGGTACGACCCATCAGGTTGAAGTGATAGCAAAGGATCCCACTCTTGATATTGCAATTCTCAAGGTAAAGGCAGACGGCACATTTCCGTACCTCTCGTTCGGTGACTCGAGCAGTCTTCGCCTTGGATCACAGGTCATTGCGATTGGGAACGCGCTTGCTGAATTCCCTAACAGCGTTTCGGTTGGCGTCATCTCTGGTCTCTCCCGCGATATCGTAGCGCGCGATATGTTCGGCAGTGCAGAATCGCTTGAGGGTGTCATTCAGACCGATGCGGCAATCAATCAGGGTAATTCTGGCGGCCCACTGCTCAACACCAACGGCGAAGTCATCGGTGTGAATGTTGCCATGGCAAATAACTCTGAGAACATTGGTTTCGCTATTCCAGCGAGTTCCGTGAAAAGCATCTTCGAGAGCGTTACGGAATTTGGTGAGATCGTACGGCCGTACCTCGGTATACGATATCTGGAGGTAACTGAAACGCTCGCTAAGCAGAACGCACTTTCTGTTGATTACGGGATACTCGTGGTGCGTGGGAATTCACGTGAGGAACTCGCCGTTATCCCTGGCTCACCCGCCGACAAGGCAGGCATCGAGGAGAACGACATCATTCTTGAACTTGATGGCGAAAGACTCGAGGGTGGGAAAAGTTTTGCAGCGAGGATACGAGAGTATCGTATTGGAGATACCATCCGGCTCAAGGTTCTCCATGATGGAGATGAGAAGACCGTCTCTGTCACCCTTGAGAAAGCACCAGGAAGCTGATCGGACAGTGTCCTTGACAGCTACTTTTAATGCTCCATGATGCTAGCATCCGAGTATTTAGTAACCTTACCCTGTATGTATGCCATTCTCATTTATATTCTTCGGGATAGCGTTCCTTATCATCGTCGTGAGCATCAGGCAAGTGAATCAGTACGAACGCGGCATTCGATTCACGTTTGGAAAGTTCACGAGCGTCATGGAACCGGGATGGCGGCTCGTGTTTCCAATCATCCAAACCTATGAAAAGGTTGATATCCGCACGAAAGCAGTCGATGTCCCCGACCAAAATGCCATTACGCGGGATAACGTCTCGGTGCGTGTCAATGCGGTCATCTACTACCGTGTCGGTGACGCGGCAAAGGCCATCCTCGAGGTCGAGAGTTTCAAGTACGCAATCTCTCAGTACGCTCAGACGACGATGCGGAACATCGTCGGGGAGGTAACGCTCGATGAGCTTCTCGCGAGCCGCGATAAGATCGCAGACCGCATCAGGGAGATCGTCGACAAGGAAACCGATGCCTGGGGACTCAAGGTGCAGAACGTCGAGCTCAAGGATGTGAGTCTTCCTCCAGAACTCGAGCGGACCATCGGCAAGCAGGCAGAGGCGGAGCGTGAGAAGCGCGCCGTCATCATCACCTCTGAGGGTGAGCTCGCTGCATCAGAGAACATGGCAAAAGCCGCAGCGATGCTCGCCTCGTCTCCTGGCGCACTCCACCTCCGAACGCTCCAGTCCATCAATGACATGTCGTCCGACCAATCGAATACAGTCGTGTACATGGTCCCTATGGAACTCCTCAAAGCGCTCGAGGGATTCACGAAGACACTCGAAAAGTAGTGATCAAGGAAGCGGCCGGCAGCAAAGCTGCCGGCCGCTTTTGCTCAGTCTATGGAAAAAGGTCATACCTCGACACCAAACGGATTTTGTTGCAGTATAGCGATATTATTCGATTGCAATTCGCTCATATGTTGAACCGCCTCTATGGATGGTATGGGAAGGGTGTTGTCAGAACGGTGCTCGTGCTCATGGTAGCGTTGATTGTAGCCGCGCTTTTTATGCGTTCATTTGGTGAATCCCGGAGTGAAAACGGTTCGGTATCTGCTGCTCTCACACCCGTCACAGTCGCGACAATCGGCGAGCTCGCCAACTCAGGAAGCTTCTCTGTCGTCGGTACGGTGAGCGCGATAAGTGAGGCACGCCTACTCACCGAGGCGGGTGGGCGTATCACGAGCGTGTCGGTCGGCATCGGTGACCGCGTCAGTGCTGGGCAGGTCATCGCGACCATTGAGAACAGTCGAGAGCGCGCGGCGCTCCTCCAGGCAGAGGGTGCCTATGAATCTGCACTCGCGTCGTCCGAGGGGAGTACCGTTGGACTTGATGAGGCGCGTGCGAACATCATGGACCTCTACCGGAACTCGTTCACCGCGGTCGATGGCATCGTCCGGAATCTCATCGATGACTTCTTCCTCAATCCCGACACCGCGCTCCGCGGGTTCCGCCTCGACGGCCAGGGTAGGACGTTCGAGATCAATGCGGCTCGGGGCGACATCGAGACGATGCTCGATACGTGGAACGACGAAGTGCGCGGTGACCTCGCGACACTCGCGCCAGAGACCATGCTCGCGCGCGCCGAGGAGCGCGTGACGGTCGTCCAAGACCTCCTCATCACGCTCGCGTTCGTCGTCGCCGAGGAGGACCCCAACACGGTGTTCACGCGAACGGTGCTCGATGGATACGCATCGGATATCGAGGGCGCGCGCGGAACGCTCAACGGGACGCTCTCCGCCATCACGAATGCGCGAGCAGGACTTGAGCGCGCGAAGATCGCGGGAGAGCCGGACGCACGCTCACAGTCGAGTGCGCTCGTGAAGAGTGCCCTCGGTACACTACGTGCCGCCGAAGCGGCGTATGAGAAGACCATCGTGCGAAGTCCCATCGCAGGCACGGTGAACGCGCTCTACCTCAAAGCGGGAGAGTTCACCCAGCCCGGCCAACCAGCGGCAGTCGTCGCGAACAATGGCTCCCTCGAGGTGAAGACGGCGCTCAGTGAAGCGGACATCGTTGGTGTCTCTGCGGGGGACAGCGTGCGCATCGACCAAGACATCGAGGGCACAGTGACACGCGTCGCACCCGCCATCGATCCGCTCTCCGGGAAGAGCGAGGTACGCATTGGCATTTCAGAGGACGAGCGCGACCTCAAGAACGGCAGTACCGTTACCGTCACCTTTTCACGTACGAGTGCGAACGAGGACGAATCCCTTCTCGTCCCGCTCGCGGCGCTCAAATTCCTCCCACAAGGCCCCGTCGCATTCACGGTGAGCGAAGCGTCGACGCTCATAGCACATCCGGTCACCATCGGTGCGGTACGCGGTACTGCGGTCGAGGTCGAGGAAGGCCTCACGCATGAGATGCGCATTGTGACCGATGCGCGCGGACTCACCGAGGGTGACGCCGTCGAGGTGAGTGTCGATTAACGTCGTATGCACGCACTCTGGTTTTTCTTCCTCCGCAAGCGCGAATTCAGCGCGCTCCTCGTCGTTTCGCTCGTACTCCTGGGTGCCGCTTCGGTCGTCGCCATTCCCAAGGAGTCAGCACCCGAGGTTATCGTACCGATCGGCATCGTCACGACAGTGTACCCGGGCGTCTCGGCGCTCGATATGGAGGAGCTCGTGACCGACAAATTGGAACCTGAGATCGCGAACCTCGACAACATCGACTCCATCATGTCCTCATCGCGCGATGGCATATCGGTCGTTGTCGCCGAATTCGATGCGAGCGCTGATATCGATGCGTCCATCCAGGAACTGAAAGATGCCATAGACCGCGTCGAGAACGAGCTCCCGCGCGACGCAGAGGACCCGTTCGTGAGCGAGGTCAACTTCGCCGACCAACCCATCCTCGTCCTCTCCGTATCCTCGTCCCTGCCGCCGCGCGCGTTCACCGAGCTCGCCGAGGACGTCGCCGATGAGCTACGGACGGTCCGCGGCGTATCGGAGGTCGCGGTAAGCGGCACCCGTGAGCGCGAGGTGCAGGTGCTCGTTCGCGAGGCGGCACTCAGAAGTTACGACCTCACCCTCGCAGACCTCACCGCGGCGCTCGCGGCCGCGAACCTCACCTTCCCCGTGGGGAGCGTCCTCACCGATGGTATCGAGTACGCGATCCGGTACGAGGGAGGCATCGACGATACCG
>CAZFBT010000012.1:0-14896 GCA_964517185.1 uncultured Candidatus Saccharibacteria bacterium
AGAAAACGATTCGCTCGTCTATGGAACAGTAGAGGAGGCGCTTCCAAATGCGCTTTTTCGTGTTCAGCTTGACGGGGGAGAAAAGCCGATACTTGCGTACCTCGCTGGCAAGATGCGTAAGTTCAAGATACGCGTGCTCGTCGGTGATCGCGTTGCGGTCGTTCCGGAGCCCTATGGTGGCAAGGCCCGAATAACAAAACGGCTATAACACACTATGAAAGTTTTATCCTCAGTAAAGAAGCGCAGTCCGGATGACAAGATTGTACGCCGCCGCGGACGTATTTACGTTATAAATAAGAAAAAGCCGCGCAATAAGCAGCGGCAAGGTTAGTATGCGTATTTCTGGCATAAACATACCGGACGACAAACACCTTGAGTATGGGCTCACGGCAATTTTCGGTATTGGCCACTCTCGTGCCCGATCAATTCTCCTCGGTTTAGATATCGAACCCACAAAGCGTGCTAAGGAGCTTACAACTGATGAGGAAAATGCCATACGTGAGAAGATCGAATCGTTCACCATTGAGGGAGAGCTGAAACGCGAAGTCGCGGCGAACATCAAACGTCTCAAGGATATACAATCGTACCGAGGTAGCCGCCACGCGAAGCGACTTCCTGCGCGCGGACAACGAACGAAGACGAACGCGCGCACCCTTAAGGGCGTCAAGAAGACGATGGGGTCGGGTCGTCGCAAACTCGAGAAGACCTAATCTTACGTTTTCATTTATTCATTTTCCATTGACCTATGGGTAAGAAACGGATCATCAAGAAAGGAGCAAGCGCCGGGGAGAGCGGTACCTCGCGCGCATTGACGCGTGTCGTAAAGAAGAAAGTTCTCGCCGGAACCTTGAGTATTCGTGCGACCTTCAATAACACCATCCTCACCCTCTCAGACAACAAAGGCAACACTCTTGTCGCCGCATCGAGCGGTGCGCTTGGATTTAAGGGTTCCCGTAAGAGTACCCCTTTTGCTGCAGCAAAGGTCGGTGAACTCATCGGCGAAAAAGCTGCCCAGATAGGCATGAAGGATGCGAACGTGATCATCCGCGGAATCGGTGCTGGACGTGAGTCTGCACTCAGAGGTTTTACGAGTAAGGGCATTGCGATTACGCGTATCGCTGATGAGACTCCGGTCCCTCACAATGGCCCACGACCACCCAAGGAGCGTCGTATCTAACTTCTCTTATATGATCATCGGACCAAAATACAAGATTGCGAAGCGGCTTGGTGCGGCTATCTTTGAAAAGACGCAAACACAGAAATTTGCACTCTCTGAAGCTCGTTCGGCTCGCACCAAGACGCGACGTATGGGACCCATGAGCGACTACAAGCGCCAGCTCCTCGAGAAGCAGAAAATGCGGTTCACGTATGGTGTCTCTGAGCGCCAGCTCGAACGTTACGTGAACGAGTCGCTCGCAAAAGGACACGAACCAATCCCACAACTTATTGCTCGTCTCGAATCTCGCCTTGATAACGTCGTCTATCGACTCGGACTTGCGAAGACTCGACGTCTCGCACGACAGCTCGTCTCACACGGACATATCACCGTGAACGGTAAACGCCTCAATATACCTTCTCACCGTGTTGAGGTTGGAGATGTCATCGCAGTTCGTTCAGAAAGCAAGAACGCAGCGCTTTTTGTGAACCTCGGCGAAACACTTGCCGGTTCAGTTGCTCCCACCTGGCTCACGCTCGACATCAAGGCACTTTCTGGCACAAAGAAGTCAGAGCCGCAGTACGAGCCGACTGAGACTCTTTTTGATCCTGATCTTGTCCTTGAGTATTACAGCCGTTAATTACTAGGTATCGTTTAACGTATGCTTGAAACAAACGTTGCATTGCCATCGAAGCCGCGCGTGGTGAATGAAGAGGAATTTTCCGGTATCTACGAGATTGACGGTCTTTATCCAGGTTACGGTCACACGCTTGGGAACTCGCTTCGTCGCATCATCCTTTCTTCACTTCCCGGCGCAGCTATTACCCAGGTTAAGATCGATGGCGTCCAACACGAATTCTCTACAATTGATGGTGTACGTGAGGATGTCATCACGCTTCTCCTCAATCTCAAACGTATACGACTGCGAATGAATGGCGAAGGCCCTTTCACAATGACCCTGAAGGTGGCCGGCCCCAAAGTCGTGACTGCAGGAGACATCGAAATGCCGAGTCAACTTGAGGTGCTCAATCCTGAGCAGGTGATCGCCGAGATCACTGATAAATCCACGAAGCTCAACGTCGAGCTCACAGTTGAGTACGGACTCGGCTACGTTCCGCGGGAGGTACATCAAAAAGATAAGGTGGACATTGGCACCATAGCACTCGACGCGGTCTTCACGCCCATTCGCCGAGTGAATTATGAGGTTGAGAATATGCGCGTCGGTGATCGTACCGATTTCAACCGTCTACGTATCTTCATCGAGACCGATGGAACACTCACGCCACGCGCAGCGCTTGAGAAGTCAATTGAGATCATGATCCACCAGCTCAAGGCTATCATCGGTTTCCAGGAAACGGCAGCAGAGGAAGCAGTGAGGGAGGAAGTTGCTGCGCCAGCATCGATCGAGGATGAGACAGAGCCTGATACGGACGCTCTCAAAACACGTATTGAAACCCTTGATCTTTCGACCCGTACCTTGGGTGCGCTCGAGGCCGCGAACATCAGGACCGTCGGCGGCCTTGTTCGTAAGCGAAAAGATGATATTCTTTCGCTCGACGGTATTGGACCGAAAGGGCTCGAAGAAATCGAAAGTATACTGAATGGCATGAACTTGGCCCTTAAGGAGTAGCAACACAACTATGCGACACCACAATAAGAATAGAACATTCGGACGCCCGCGCCGCCAGCGCACGGCGCTCATGCGTGGTCTCGCGCTTTCGCTCATTGAGCACGGCCAGGTGAAGACGACAGAGCCGAAGGCAAAAGAGCTGCGACCGTACATTGAGAGGCTCATCACGCAGGGAAAAAACGCATCTGTCGCAACTCGGCGAGTCGTCGCCGCAAAGCTCGGCGAGCCAAAGCCGGCCCTGGTGAAGAAGCTCTTCGATGACATTGCAAAACGCTACGCAGACCGTTCTGGCGGTTACACGCGTATCATCAAGACTGGCAGTACGACCGCAGGACGTAATGAAGCGGTCATTGAACTTGTATAAATCCTATGACGAACGAATACACCATTGATGCAGAGGGGAAGCGACTCGGGCGCGTGGCAACTGAGGCTGCTTCAGTACTCCTCGGTAAGAAGTCTTCGACGCTCACCAAGAACCGTGTTCACGAAGTGAAGGTCAAGATCACGAATGCGAGCAAGCTCGATATCACCGAGAAGCGTGGTACTGATACTTTCCAACGCTACTCTGGCTACCCGAGTGGCCGCACAGAAGAGACCCTCTCGCACCTTGCGAAGCGTCGTGGCTATGGTGAGGTCGTACGCCGTGTCGTCTCCGGAATGCTCCCCAAGAATAAACTTCACAGGCCACGTATGATGAATCTCGAAGTCTCTGAATAATCAACCTATGGCAACCACTAAGCAATACATCGAAGGCATTGGGCGTCGAAAGACGGCAACGGCACGTGTCCGCATCACCCCATCAAAGGAACAGCGCGTGCTCGTCAATGAGAAGCCCTTGAACGACTATTTCGCGGCAACTACTCTTCAGAAGAACGTCCTCTCTGTTCTCGCGACCGAGAACGCTGGTATCGAGACCTATGAGATCACTGCAAAGGTGCAGGGTGGCGGACTCTCGGCACAGGCGGATGCCATCAAGCTCGGCATCGCCCGCGCGCTCGTAAAGGAAAAAGCAGACCGCCGCATCCCCCTCAAGCGAGCCGGATACCTGAAGCGCGACTCCCGCTCGGTCGAGCGCAAGAAGTTCGGTCTCCGCAAGGCACGACGAGCCCCACAATGGTCTAAACGGTAAACGAAAGAGCTCCCTGCGGAGCTCTTTCCCGTTTAGACGACCGCAGCGATGTTTTTCTGTCCACGCAGACAGAAAGACCGCGAGGTGGGTCGCGAGCACTTAGTAGATTCGGAACATAGTGAACGAATCTATTTAGTGACTCGGACGTAAGCGTTAAAGAAAAGGCCCTGCAGTTGATCTGTACGGAATATGGGGTACAGATCAACTGCAGGGCCTTTTCTAGCTTACTCAGCCGGAGCAATGTCTCGCTATTCCTAATGCGAGACGATGCGAGGCCGGGTGAGCTGCGAATACCTGGAGCAGCGCAAGAGGTTGTCGGCCATTTCGCCCCAAGGAAGAAATGGTCATACAACCTGAACAGCTTCTGTAAGAAGGGAGCCACTTATGAACGAAGTGAATTAGTGAGCTGACGCCAAACAATAATTCACAGAGCTCCCTGAGGAGCTCTTTCTCGTTCTGGACAGGTAGAGTGATTTCATGGCTGATGATGTCCTGACCGCGAGTCCGAACACGTGGTCATTAGAAACATACCGAGTTACAGCCAAACGCCAATAATGATTCTCGCTGCAGATGTGAAATCCGCTTGATAGTGGTTTTTCGATTTTCTCAGGGTGGTGAAAACTTGATATTTGTTTGAATGTGTGGTGTTTTTGACAGTATTAAAAACCATCTGTATAATGCGCAATCTATGGAGAAAAGCAAAGATGAACTCAACGAGGAGATGCTTGATGAAACGGCTGATGAGGCCCTCCATGATGATGTTGACCTAGAGTTAGAGGAGGCACAGTATAGCGATAAAATAAAGGAACTGCGTGCTCGGTTGAAAACATGTGAGGAGGAAAAGATGGCCGTCCTGGAGAACCTCCAGCGCGCGAAGGCGGATTTTCTCAACAGTCGGCGGCGGCTTGAGGAGCAGTCAGTGGCCGACCGCGAGCGAGTCACCGATCGCATCGTTGCCGACCTCCTCCCCCTCATCGACAGCTTCGAGCAAGCACTCCGCGGAGCACATGCTGATAGCGATGACAGCACCGCGCTTCGGAAGGGTATCGAGGCGATGGAGGGTCAGCTCCTTGCCATTCTCAAAAATTTTGGCATCAGTGAGATAGATGCGGCGGGGAAGCACTTCAACCCGCACGAACATGAGGCAGTCTCGACCCGCGCTCGAGGAGCGAGCGAACCTGGTATCGTCATCGAAGTACTCCAGAAGGGGTATCGGCGGAATGGCACGGTCATTCGACCCGCGAAGGTCGTCACAGCCGAATAGCGATTTGAACATTAATTTTTATCACCATTTAATTACAACGTATGTCAAAGATACTTGGAATCGACCTAGGAACCACGAACTCTGCAATGGCCATCATTGAGGGAGGCGAGCCGACCATCATTGAGAACGTCGAGGGCAATCGCACGACTCCGTCAATCGTCGCTATTTCAAAGACGAATGAGCGGCTCGTCGGTCAAATAGCGAAGCGCCAGGCAGTCACGAATCCAAAGAACACCATCTACGGTATCAAGCGCTTCATGGGCCACACGTTCGATGAGGAAGCCGTCCAGAGCGACAAATCTATCGTTCCCTACGAGGTCAAGAAGGGCACAGACGGCGGGGTCATCGTCCACATGGGCGAGAAAGACTATCGCCCTGAGGAAGTGTCCGCAATGATACTCGGGAAGCTTAAAGCGGATGCAGAAGCGAAGCTCGGCGAGAAAATAACCGAGGCGGTCATTACCGTGCCCGCATACTTTAATGACGCACAGCGCAAGGCGACCCAGGACGCCGGTAAGATAGCGGGCCTGGACGTGAAGCGCATTATCAATGAGCCGACGGCAGCTGCGCTCGCGTACGGTTTCAACAAGAAAAAAGACGAGAAGATCGTCGTCTACGACTTCGGTGGTGGAACATTCGACGTCACAGTACTCGAGGTGGGTGATGAGGTCGTCGAGGTCAAAGCGACCGATGGCGATGCACACATGGGCGGTCGCGATATCGACCAGAAGATAGTCCGCTACCTCATTGACGAGTTCAAGAAGCTTGAGGGTATCGACCTCGGCAAAGACGCGCTCGCGCTCCAACGACTTGATGAGGCGGCTGAGAAAGCGAAGCACGAGCTCTCGACAACAGTGGAGGCAGAGATCAACATCCCGTTCATCACCTCGGACGCGAACGGACCGAAGCACATGCTCATGAAATTGACGCGCGCGAAACTCGAAGAGCTCGCACACGAGTTCGTCGATCGCAGTATCGAGATTACGAAGCGCGCGCTCGAAGCATCACCATTCAAGAAGGAGGACATCGACGAGGTAATCCTCGTCGGCGGACAGACCCGCATGCCGGTCATCGTCGAGCGTGTGAAGCAGCTCTTTGGAAAGGAACCAAATAAGACCGTGAACCCGGATGAGGTCGTTGCGCTCGGCGCCGCCATTCAGGCAGGCATCTTCCAGGGTGATGTCCACGATATCACGCTCGTCGATGTCATCCCACTTTCCCTTGGTATTGAGACGATGGGTGGCGTCTCGACGAAGCTCATTGAGAAGAACACGCACATCCCAACGAAGCGCGAGCAGGTCTTCTCGACCGCCGCAGATAACCAGACCTCGGTCGAGATACACATCACACAGGGTGAACGACCGATGGCTGCTGACAACAAGTCGCTCGGGCGCTTCATCCTCGACGGCATCCCGCCCGCGCCGCGTGGCATGCCCCAGATTGAGGTCGCCTTCGACGTTGATAGTAACGGTGTCCTAAAAGTGACCGCAAAAGACAAATCAACGGGGAAGGAGCAGTCCATCCGCATTGAAGCCTCCTCAGGACTTACCCCGGACGACATAGAGCGCATGAAGCAGGAAGCCGAAGCGCATGCATCCGAGGACGCTAAGAAGAAGGAACTCATAGAGGCGCACAATGTCGCTGACCAGCTCATCTACACCGCCGAGAAGGCGCTCCAGGACCACAAGGACAAGGTCGCCGCGGATATCGTGTCTGCGGTCGAGGAGAAGATCAAGGCGCTCCGCGAGGCGAAGGACAAGGATGACATGACCGCACTCAAGGCGACGACCGAAGCCCTCTCGCACGAACTGCAGAAAATAGGCGAGGCGATGCAGAAAGCTGGCGGACAATCCGAACCTAAGGCAGAGAATACGTCTGAAAATGAGGGTAACGTACGCGATGCTGAGGTCAAGGATGACACCGACAAGCCGAAAGAGTAGAGTAGGGAATCCATTAGGAGGATAGGGCATTCACGAATATGAAGGACTACTATGAAATACTGGGAATACCAAAGAATGCGTCGAAGGACGATGTGAAGAAGGCGTTCCGCAAACTCGCGAGCAAATACCACCCGGACAAAAAGACCGGTGACGAGGCGAAATTCAAGGAGATCAGCGAAGCGTACTCCGTGCTCGGTGACGATAAGAAGCGAACCGAATACGACACCTACGGCCGTTCATATGCGGGAGGGGGCAACCCGTTCCAGGGCGGCGCCCAATGGGGCGGCTTCCAAGGCGGCATGGGTGGTCAGGGATTCGAGTTCGATCTCAATGACATCTTCGAGAACTTCGGCGATATATTCGGTGGCGCTCGGCAGGGCCGCCGATCAATGCGGGGAAGCGACATCTCGGTCGATATCGAGCTCTCGTTCAAGGAATCTGCGTTCGGCACGCACCGCACGCTGAAGCTCATGAAGCACAATACCTGCGCGACGTGCAAGGGAACAGGCGCGAAGCCGAATTCAGGCATGACGACCTGCACGACCTGTAACGGGAACGGCAAGATACGCGAAACGCGCCAGAGCATCCTTGGTCAGTTCGCAACTGTCCGTGAGTGCTCCGCATGCGGCGGCACAGGCCAGATACCGAAGGAGAAGTGCCATGACTGTTACGGCGCGGGTGTACGAAAGACTGAGGACGTCATTGAGCTCAATATACCCGCGGGCATCGAGCACGGTGAAATGATACGTATGACCGGCCGCGGTGAAGCGGCGAAGGGCGGCGTTCCCGGAGACCTCTACGTGAAGATACACGTCCAGCCGCACCCGACCATCAAGCGGAACGGCGACAACCTCGAGACGAGCCTCCGCGTGAAGCTCTCAGATGCGCTCCTTGGTGGTTCATACCCTATCGAGACCCTCGACGGGGAAATAACAATCAAGGTGCCTGAGGGGGTGAAGCACGGCGAGACGCTCCGCATCAAAGGGAAGGGCGTTGGCGCACCGAATAGTCGGGGTGATTTCATGGTGAAGGTGCTCATCGACATGCCCCACAATCTCTCGAAGAACGCGAAAAAGCTCATCGAGGAGCTCCGAAAGGAAGGACTGTAGGTGAAATATATACGTGTTCGGCCGGCTGCTCCGCAGCCGGCCGTTCTTAAAAGTGCGTTCGTGTGGGATCAGTCATATATTCTATATCTTCTATTCTCTATTCTCTCTTATGTATCCTATACTAGTGGTATATGGAAACCGGCGCGTTCATCGGACTTCTTAAGGAACTCTCGTTCCTCCTCATCGTCTTCGGGGTATTCATGATGCTTGCCTTCGCGAAAGGGAAGTACGCGCTCGTCAACATCATCCTCAGCCTCTACCTCGCGCTCCTCATCGCGCTCAAGTTCCCGTACTACGACATCATCCTCCGCGGCGAACACACGACCACGAACGCGCTCACGAGCATTGCACTTTTCCTCGTACTTACCTTCCTCGGTGCATGGCTCATGCGCCGCCTCATCCCCGGCGACGACTACGAGCGCACGTTCGAGAGTTTCTCGATGAAGTTCATACTCGCGCTCATGGCAACGGTCCTCGTTATGGCATATAGCTACCACGTACTTCCTGTGACAGATTTCATCACACCCGGCTCTCCCATCCAATCCCTCTTTGCCCCCGAAGAACACTTCTTCTGGTGGCTCATCCTCCCCCTCATCGCGCTGGTTTTTGTCTGATTTTTACCTACTTGTTGATACATATTAGACTTCCATTTAGAATTTTCTAACATACATATTGTGTATCAAAGCAAGCTTTTTCTTCCACAGTACTCATTTCATGGCATACTCATACTGTGCTAATGTTAATTTGGGTAGGAGGCCCGCAATTTGAAAGTGCTCGAATTTATGTTATAATAAAATTTAATGTCTTCCGAAGATACCACGATGCAGTTTGGGATCCATTTCATGCTTGATTGCTATGGTGCTGATCCAGAGCGTCTTAAGAATAAAGAATTACTGCTCGAGACGCTGAAATCAATTCCAGGTAGGGTTGGTATGTATGCTATTTCTGAACCCATTGTTGAAGAAGTAGGCCCGAACAACAAAAAGGATCCCGGCGGATTGAGCGGGTTCGTACTCATCGCTGAGAGCCACATCAGCTTCCACACCTTCCCAAGTAGGTGTTTTGTGACAATAGATGTTTATACATGCCAGAATGACCTACCTACGGAACAGCTCATCGCTGAATTTAAAGCTACATTCAAATTTGTTGATCACGAATCATTTCTACAGAAACGTGGCACTCGATACCCGACGTGCAATATAGCTAACTGATTATTGTCAATATGTCTAAACGCTCCACAAAGAAAAACGGACTCCTAAACGAGCGCGTTCGACATTTTGATATCAAGATGCACGACACTCGAGACATCATTCATGCAATGGGTGGAATGTCATTTTCTGCGCGTGAACTTTCACGGGCAAGCGAAATCTATAATCGGATGCTCAGAGATAAGCAGTGTACTATTTTTCTCACGCTTGCCGGTAGCACGAGCGCAGGAGGATGCATGCAAATATACGCTGACATGGTCAAGAACAACATGGTTGATGCCATCGTCGCAACAGGGGCATCAATCGTTGACATGGACTTCTTCGAAGCTCTTGGATTCAAACACTATAAAGGTTCACAGTTCGCTGATGACACTGAACTTCGTTCGCATTATATTGATCGGATTTATGACACGTACATCGATGAAGAAGAGCTTCAGAACTGCGACCTGACGATAAAGGAGATCGCTGATTCACTCGAACCCCGAGCCTATTCGTCGCGTGAATTCATTTATGAAATGGGGAAGTGGCTTGTGAACAACCCCAAGCGAGCCAAAAAGAAAGATTCTCTTGTTCAGTTGGCATATGAATATGGGGTACCGATATTCTGTCCTGCTTTTTCTGACTCAAGTGCCGGTCTCGGCCTCATTGTTCACTATGCAGAACGACCAGACTCACATCTCACCATAGATTCTGTAAAAGACTTTCTTGAGCTTACACAATTGAAGATGCGGGCAAAAAAAAGCGGTCTACTCATGATTGGTGGCGGTGTACCAAAAAACTTCATTCAAGATACGGTAATCGGTGCGGAGGTTCTTGGAAAGGATGTTCCTATGCACAAATACTCGATTCAGATCACAGTCGCTGATCAACGAGACGGTGCACTCTCAGGTTCAACACTCAAAGAAGCAGGTTCGTGGGGTAAGGTTGATAAGTCATTCGAGCAGATGGTCTTTGCGGAAGCTACAACGGTGTTACCACTTCTTGCGGGATACGCATACCACAGTGGGGGATGGAAAGACAGGAAACGAAAGAACTTACAACAGTTTCTGTGACACGAAGCCGCTCTCCGAGCGGCTTTGACTTTAATCGTAACTTGTTGCATAATAGGTACAGTTAACTTCGGGAGCCCGTATGTTTACCGCGTTTATCTTTGCATCACTGAGCGCGGTTTGTATGGCGCTCATGGTTGTAACCGACCGTCTCATGGTCGGGGATTGCTACAAGAATAACCCAGACCATGCGTGGTTTGTGAGTTCTGTTGCTGGGTCGGTATTCGGACTCTTCCTCACGTTCATCGTGTGGGTGTTCGGTCATACTATCATCGAAATACCGGGGTTTGGGACGCTCTTTGAAACCGCAGGTACGTTGTTCATTCCTAAAGGTGTTCTCGCATTCATCCTCGGTGTGGTTGGAATTCAGATACTCCTCCACTACTTCAGATGTTTCAGTGAACGAGCGCACTCCTCAGTCCTTGCCGCTTGGATAGCTGCAACACCCATCTTCGTCCTTTTAACTGTACTTCTCATATCGACTCTTTCTGCGGGTGTAGCGTTCGATATGGGTTCTATGGGAATGGGTTGGATCTTGGGTGTGCTGCTCGCCACAGCCGGTCTTGTGATCTTCGAGCGCATTACGGGTGGTCCTGGTGGAAACGTCGGCACCTATCGACGTGAGCTCATCATGCTCCTTCTATTAAGTGTCGTGTATACGATCGGGTTGAAGCAGGTCTTTAGCTTCCACACTGATGAGGAGGGTGCGCTTACGGAGGCAGTAGCACTCATGCCATACTACTGGCTTGGGTTTGCAGCGGGAGTACGAGTCTTGTTCAGGAGAGAAGCGCGTGAATCATTCAGTTCTAATTGGAGGAAACGGATCAGGTACTTCCTTGTTCCTATCATCTTCGTTGAGGTGATAGGCATGCTCGTGTTCTTCTTCGAGTACCTCAGTCTCGTCGGTCTCGACCCTACGACCGTGAGCCTGATACTCGGAGTACACGTCGTGCTCGTGTACGTGCTTGATCTGGCACTTGGACGCTTCCGAGCTTGGATGGAAGCACGTGGAATTCAGCGTGTGTATCTGTTCGGAGCACGTCTTCTTAAATCAACTCTTCCGGAACCAAAGTTCGATCGAAGGCAGATCCTCTATGAAACCGGACTGATTCTTCTCATTATGTTTGGTATCGGTCTCGTCACTCTGTACTCGGGGTAAATCACCAGCCAGTAATGGCTGGTGATTTTTTATGGTTCCTTGCTATACTTTGAACATACTCTAAGCCAGATTTCATGATTGAATCAATAGTAGGCACACCGTACGAGGAAGCAGAAGCGGTACTCATCGGCGTCCCATATGAACATTCTGCCTCATTTGGCAGAGGGGCAGAGAACGGTCCTGCAGCCGTCATCGAGGTCCTTGATGAGCATTTGGAGTTCTTTGACCGCTACACGCACACGAGCCCTGCCTCCGAACACAAATTCGGCAAGGTGTTACTTGACAACCTACGTGAGCATGCGCCAGAGCACATGGTACGTGATCTCGCAGACTTTCTTGAAAAGGAGAATAGGTTTTTTGTACTTATCGGAGGTGTCCACTCGGTATCCATCGGTGCTTTCACTGCGTTGGCACGAAAACATAACCCGAAGAACATCACCCTCGTCCAGATTGATGCACACTTCGACATGCGAGATGATGATTCAGATTACAATGAGGTAAACCCTAGTAAATTTGCTCACTCAACTGTTATGCGACGCGGGCATGAACTCGGTTTTAACGTGCTTCCCGTCGGTATACGCACAATGGGGGCCGATGAATATTCATACGTGACCGAGCATAACATCCACTACTTTGAGTGGGGGAGACCCGACATCGCCACTCCTACAGTTCAAGCTGTCATAGATTCAATCCCCACAGAACGAGTCTACCTTACGATTGATGTCGATGGATTCGATCCCTCGGTCATGCCTGGGACTGGTACTCCAGTACCTGGTGGACTTACGTGGGAATACGGAGAAGCTCTTGTCCGTGAAATAATGAAATGCAAAGATGTCATTTCCGCAGACATTATGGAGGTAGCACCGATACCAAATTTCGTCACTACGGAATATAACGTTGCACACCTTGCATATAATATATTATCCCTATCGAATGTAGGTTCACGATAATGTCAGTGCATGAAGAGAATTTCAATCGGAAAAAGTAAAATAAATGGAGTTGGACTGTTTGCCGATGAAAGTATCAAAAAAGGTGAAAAAATTTCTTACATCAGGGGACCAATTCGTGTAGTGCGTGATTTTACTAAAGTGCCAGCAGCGCTTAATAAAGTAAGTTATAACTGGATTGGGATTGGCAGGTATTCCTACATAGATACAAAAAACTCGCCTTTCCGTTTTATCAACCACTCATGTGACCCAAACGCAATCATTGTCACGCCACGCACCATCATCGCACGAAAGAGTATTCATCAGGGCGAGGAGATAACAATGGATTACTCACTCACGGAAGCTGGGCAAGACTGGTGCATTCACAACTGCACATGTAAAAGTGCACGTTGTCGTGGTTTAATAGAACCAATAAACAAGCTTCCAAAGCATGTGTTTCGATCGTACATGCCACACATTACTAAGAACTTTCAAAAAGTATATCAATCGATGAACTGAACATATTTTATAGCTCATATGCAGCATTCCAGTACAATTACTAAACTTATTTCATTAGTAGTTGGTCTGCTGGTCCTAATCTCTGTTGGCAGTACTACGTATCGATACATTGGTCAGCAAGACTTAGCTATAATGATCACTGAGGATGGTTCTACCGTCCCATATAACGAAGCGGCGTCCCTATTTGCGATGGATGAACTTCAATGTGAGTGGGCGCCTGCACCGTATGTATTCTTTTCAGAAAATGTTTTTTCTCAGTTAATTTATTACTCTCACCTGGTTCCTATTATTGGGGTAGTCTTTTTGGCACTTTTTATACTTGGTCATATTGGGTTTAATGCAGTAGGGAAACCGTTATTTGTGGTTACAATGTCATTTACCCTTTGGTCGTTAGCGGATCTCTTTCTTTGGTCCACTGATAACCCAGTTCTAATATCTTATGTGTGGGCAATAATGATGCCGATTGAGATAATCATATTTTTTGCCAGTTTTTGGCTCGTCTATACTTTCATTTCAAACAAGTCGCCGTCTTTGTTCGTCTTATTGATTATGGCTGGTGCTTTACTTCCTGTTCTGTTGTTTCTTCCATCAACGCTCAATATAGAGAGCTTCAACTATACAAATTGCGATCGCGAAGTCGTTGAGGGTGTTATGTGGCAGTATGTATACATCGTTGAGATACTCACCATCGTATCTATTCTTATTTACGTAATGGTCGGTTATGCATCAAAAATAATTCCTGGCCAAAGACGAACTACACAGAATATTCTTTTTGCAGTCGGCACGATCCTATTTCTTATTGCATTCATGCTTGGGAACATCGTTGGAACATTTTCCGATGATTGGTCCATTGCACAATACGGACTCTTGGGTATGCCAGTCTTTCTTGGCTTTATGGGTTATTTAATGGTTCGGTACAAGATTTTTAATCTTAATGTGATAGCTTCCCAGGCGCTGGTTGTTACTCTTTGGTTTCTTGTTGGATCCTTGGTCCTCGTTGCACAAAGTACCCAAACAAAAATTGTTGCTAGCATCACACTTATACTCATCACTGTATTTGGATTCATTCTCATACGAAGTGTCAAACGTGAGGTGCAACAGCGTGAGGAGATCGCGAAGCTTGCTGAAAACCTCAAGGTCGCGAACGAGCGCCTCAAGGTGCTCGATAAGATGAAGTCTGAGTTTGTGTCTATCGCCTCGCACCAGCTCCGCTCGCCACTCACCGCCATCCGCGGCTACGCCTCGATGCTCGCCGAGGGCTCGTATGGAAAGCTCCCTGCAAAGGCGCAGGAGATATTCGAGAAGATTGTCGAGTCCTCGTCATACATGGTCCGCTCCGTCGAAGATTACCTCAACGTCTCGCGCATCGAGGCGGGGAATATGAAGTACGAGATGAGCGATTTCAACCTTAAAGAAGCAGCCGAGAAGCTCGTTGACGAACTCCGTCCGGTCGCCATCAAGAAGGGGCTCGTGCTCGTCTTCCGCTCAGACTGTAACGGAAGCTGTATGGTGCATGCGGACATCGGGAAGACCCGTCAAATTATCCAGAACATCATCGACAACTCCATCAAGTACACCCCGAAGGGAACCATCACGGTCGTCGCGCACGACAACCCAAAGAAAGGAAAGATGTACGTCACCATTCAGGACACCGGCGTGGGTATGAGCAAGGAGACGAGGGAGGAAGTCTTCAATAAGTTCATCAGGGCGAAGAATGCGAACCAAATCAACGTCACCGGCACCGGCCTCGGCCTCTACGTCGCCAAGAAGATGGTGGAGGAGATGCACGGCAAGATATGGGCCGAAT